>JAGBRG010000052.1 GCA_017632495.1 Spirochaetales bacterium | reverse complement strand
GAAAATCAGGGAACAGCTGGGCTCCTATACTCTCATGCTCACCAAATCCATGGACAACTCACTTTGGCTGTTTACTAAGGAAGACTTCGAAGCGCTCAACAGGGAGGTCAACTACGGACCTCTTGCCGTCTTCAACCGCAACTCAAGAATGATCGACATGCTGGTCATTTCACCGGCCAGGGAGATCGAGTTGGACAAGACGGGGCGTCTGAGTATTCCGCAGGTTCTCAGAGAGTTTGCGGGGCTCGATCCTAAGAGCGAATGTGTGATTCTGGGATCAATGTCCAAGGTGGAGATCATCAGCGCCAAAAAGTATGACGAGATGGCCATCCAGTACAAGGACATGTTAGGTGATGCCGGCAATGAGCTGAGCATGCAGCGAATGGGAAAGTAGCATGCAGTATGTGCACTGTCCGGTAATGGCAAATGAGGTTCTTTCGTTCCTCAATCCGGGGGAAAAAGAAGCTCTTATGGTTGACTGCACTTTGGGAGAGGGAGGTCATACAAGTCTGTTCCTGGCGCGGTATCCGCGACTGAAAATCATCGGACTGGACAGGGACAGCAGGATTATGGAGAAGGCCAGAACCAGAATGGCACCCTATGGTGACAGGTTCGAGGCAAAAAACATCTGGTTTGACCAGTTCTGGAAAAACTATGAAGGACCGGGTGTTGATTTTATTCTTTTCGACCTCGGAATCAGCGTATTCCACTATGAGGAGTCGGGAAGGGGGTTCAGCTTCAAACGAGAGGAGAAGCTGGACATGAGGTTGAACACAGAGGCGGATCTTGATGCCTGTGATGTGGTCAATGATTACGATGAGACAAGCCTTGCGAATCTCATCTACAACTACGGCGAGGAACGCTACTCGAGAAGAATCGCCGCAGCAATCTGCAAAGCCAGGCAGACAAAACGCATCGAGTACACAAATGAGCTGGCTGACATCATTTGGGACGCTGTTCCGAATGAGTACAGACATAGAAGGATCCATCCTGCCACAAAGACTTTCCAGGCACTGAGAATCGAGGTCAATGGAGAGTTGGACAGAATAGAGCCTGCTCTGGAGGGAGCACTCAGGGCTCTGAAACCGGGAGGAAGGATCGCAGTCATCACTTTCCACTCGCTTGAGGACCGGCCGGTGAAGTGGTTTTTCAAGAACAGGGAGAATGTTCTTGAGATACTGACCAAAAAGCCTGTCGAGCCGACACAGGAGGAATGTGAGATGAATCCGCCGTCAAGGAGCGCAAAGCTCAGGGTGGTGGAGAAGCTGGAGAACGAAAGAGACCCTGCGAAGAAAAGGAACAAGTACAGGGATTGAGGTAGGTTGAAAAATGAGGCGTATCAGAGCTGAAAGAACTGTTATTATTCTCACTATCGTTTTTATCAACATCTGTCTGCTTATTCCGGTCTGGCAGTCTGCTTCCAACACCCAGCTTAGGTGGCAGCTTGCTCAGAGCGAGCAGATGCTCAAGGCACAGGAGGAAAGGAAGATGGTCCTTACCGCCGCTATTGCCAAACAGATGACGCCCGAATATCTCATCGAGCAGTCCTCAGTAAGAAATATTGTCTTCACGCAGATAGATTCTACAACTGCATCCCTTGTCGCAAGCAACCGATAGGAGAAAAGCCTATGGCCAGAACAAGCTATGATGACTGGAATTTCATGGGCGAGGCGCAGAAAGAGGACATCAAAGTCAGATCTTCTCGTCCTGCCAGAATGCAGCAGATCACAAATCAGCGCAATTCTTTCATCTTTCTCTGTGCTGTCATTCTTCTGACCTTCATGGGTCTTGTCTGTGTATATACGGCAAGCTTTCAGACTGCGGTCTCTAACGGACTTCCGCATTATTATTTCCTTTTAAGACAAGGAATTTATGTGGCAATAGGTATTGCCCTGATGGTTATGGTGAACGTTGTCCCTGAAATCTTTCTGAGAGTTCTTTCACCTGTTCTGTTTTTCACATGCATAGTCCTTTTGGGTCTTGATACAGCACTGGGGAAAAATCTTCTGATGAACCCCGAAACAGTTTCGATTCTTTTCATTTCGGCAGTAATGTACATGTCACTGTATTTTTCAGGACGTGGAAACCACATTGAGAGGATCCGTCAGCTGATTGTCCCAGTTCTGGGATGTGTCATTGTGATGGTGATGATTCTTCTTCACCGCAACTTCTCATATGCTCTGATGTTCCTTGCAATGTGCGTGACAATGTTCGCAGCAGGCGGAGTGGGGCTTTTCGGAGTCATTTTGCTTCTTCTGTATGCCGCCGTTCCGGTTGTGTGCATCATACTTTCAAAATCAGACAGGATTCTGGCTGTTGCAAGATTCCTCATTCCGGGTCTCGGCTCAAATCCAAGAACATCTGACATCATGGCTATAAAATCAGCCATAGCAAGCGGTTCCTGGTTCGGAAAGGGCCTTGGCGGTGGAGTTTTCAAGCTTGGTCTTATTCCTGATATAGCCGGAAAAAACATCCTTGCCTGTATCTGCGAGGAGCTTGGGTTCTGGGGCGTTGTGATGATCTGCTTATTCTTTGCTTTCTATGCATTTGTAGGGTATATGGCTGCAAAGAACATACGTCGACAGAACGGTTATTTCTCCAACCTGGCTGTGGGCATCACGACAATGGTCGTATGGCAGTTTATTCTTAACATCACATGGACGCTTGGCTACATTCCGGGTGACGGCCTTCCGATGCCTTTCTTCTCCTATGGAGTGAATGTCATAATCATGCTGTTTTCAAGTGGTATCATCTATCGTATAACCCGTGCTAAAATGAGTACCGACGAGAGCGAAAAAGTTATGGAATCAATTCAGGACGAACTGATGTTCCCGGAGAGATACGATTTTGAAAACACTTGAGAAGGTTTTACTTGTACTGATAATAGTTCTTTTAGCTGCAGGTATTTACGTAGCGCTAAGGAACATCGATTTCTTCAATGTCGGAGAAATCGATGTTTCTGTGTCCGGTCCTGTGACATCTGTTTCCACAGACATGCAGAGGATCATCAATCCGCTTAAGGGCAGAAACATATTCGAAATAAGCCTCAGAAGCCTTAAAAAGACACTATTGGCCTTTGACGGAGTCAAGGAAGTAAAAATCAGACGCTACTACCCGGGAAAGCTCATCATCCAGATTGATTACAACGATATGTCGCTTAAGGCATTTACACTGTCTGATCAGAGTGAAAACGCCGATGTGGTCTACTATTTCATCCACGACGATATCCTTGAAGAGGTGAAACAGACCACCTGGGAAGCCTTTGACAAACTTGCTTCGGTAGAGCTTCATCCGGCCTATGCCCAGATGATAATGAAGTGGGGAAGCGACCAGGGTTTCAAATCAATGGTCGCTCTGGCTGAACATTTGGCCAACAACAACTTGATAACAAGTATGAAATATGACAATAATAACGGTAACGAATTCGGAAGGCTCGTTATCGGTATTTCATCGCTCAATTCAACTCTCTTCGTCAGAGAGCTCGTTAGTGTGCAGCGTCTTGACGAGGCGCTGGAAATCATCAGTAGCCAGTTTTCCGCAGGTGGCGAGACGGTCGTTTACGATCTTTACGCAAACACCTTGGTTAAAAGAACTTAGGAGGCGGGAATGGCTTCTGAGAAGATAATGATGGGATTGGACATTGGCTCCTCATGGGTCAGGGCCGTTGTTGGTTCGTTGAACAAAGACGGCCAGCTGATGGTCGACAGTATCTGTGAGCGCCCCAGCGAAGGTGTCCGTTCCGGTGTTGTTGTGAATGTCGAACAGACTCTCAAGACCATTGCATCGGTCATTCAGGAAGCAGAGCTTCAGGCAGGTGTGGAGGTTCAGAGCGTCATCACAGGTGTGGGCGGCGCTTCTGTTGCCGGAACACAGTCACAGGGCGTTGTTGGAATCAACACGAAGGACCTGGAAATCTCGTCAAACGACATCTATCATTCCCTGGAGGTCGCAAGAGCCTTTGAGCTTCCCGTTGACAGAGAGATTCTCCACACACTGGTACAGGACTTCTCAGTGGACGGAAAGAGCGGAATCAAGGATCCTGTGGACATGACAGGCCACAGGCTTGAAAGCAAGGTTCTTATTGTCACAGGTTCTGCCAGTAACTGCTCCAATACAAGAAAAGCCCTTCAGAGGGCAGGAATCAACCAGTCAAGGCTGGTTCTTTCCTCGCTTGCGGATGCTGAGGTTGTCCTCAGTTCCGATGAAAAGGAGATGGGAACAATTCTCATAAACCTGGGCGGATCTACTGCAAACATGATTGTCTATCAGAACGGCTCTCCGTACTACGTCGGAGGGGTGGATCTTGGCTCGGGCAGCGTCACAAACGATATTGCTTACATGCTCAACAAGCCCAAGATGGTCGCTGAGCAGGTCAAGGTTGAAAGCGGAAGCTGCTACATTCCGAACGTGCAGGCTGATGAGAAGATCATTATCCCGCAGGTTGGCGGACTTCCTGCAATCCAGATGCCTAAGAGTGAGCTTTGCAAGATTATCGAGCCAAGAATGGCAGAAATCTTCTCAATGCTCAAAAAGGACCTGGATTCAAAGCTTCCTCCAAGCACATACGGCGGAGGAGTGGTACTTGTAGGCGGTGGTTCACTTCTTTCAGGTGTCACTGACCTTGCTTCGGAAATATTCAGGATGCAGGCAAGAATCGGTTTCCCGGAGGCACTTCCGGGACTGGACAGGTCCTACATCAACCCAAAGTATACAACAGTTCTAGGTCTGCTTAAGACCGAGGCCAGAAAGGCCGGCTCTTCAACGGGTCGGGTCGGCAAGAAGGATAAGCGCGCATCCAAATCAGAGGGATTCTTTGGTAAGGTTGCAGGATTCTTCAAGACGATAATTTGATATTTGAACAGGAATTAGAAGAGGGATAAAATGGATTTCGGAATTATAGAGGATTTGCTTCACGATGAACAGACTCCACCTACTGACATCAAGGTAATAGGTGTCGGCGGAGGCGGCGGAAACGCTATAAACAGAATGATTGAAAGTGGTCTTAAGAAGGTCACCTTCGTTGCCATGAACACTGACGTCCAGGCCCTGCAGCGCTCCAATGCCCAGGTGAGGATTCCTATCGGAAAAGAACTCACAGGCGGTCTCGGTGCCGGCGGAATTCCTGAGATGGGCCAGAAGGCAGCAGAGGAGAGCAAGGATGAGATCCGTGAGATCCTTGAAGGAACCGACATGGTCTTCATCACTGCCGGTATGGGCGGCGGAACAGGAACCGGTGCGGCTCCTGTCGTAGCTGAGCTTGCCAAGGGTATGAACATCCTCACTGTCGCTGTTGTCACAACACCGTTTGCCTTCGAGGGCAGAAAGAAGCTTCAGTTCGCAAACGAGGGAATCGACAGACTGAGAAAGAACGTCGATACTCTGATTCTGATTCCTAACCAGTACCTTCTCAAGGTTGCTGAGAACAATACTCCGATCAAGCAGGCCTTCCTCATGGCCGATGATGTCTTAAGACAGGGTGTTCAGGGTATTTCCGAGCTTATTACTGAGCCAGGAGAAATCAACATCGACTTTGCCGATGTAAGAACAGTCATGAAGGGCAAGGGCGATGCAATCATGGGCATCGGTCTTGGAGAGGGTGCAAACCGTGCTGTGGATGCAGCAAGACAGGCCATCAGCAACCCGCTTCTGGAGAATGCAAAGATCGACGGTGCAAAGAGCGTTCTTGTCAACCTCACCGCAAGCGACGGTCTTACTCTGCAGGAGTATCAGGATGTTGTTGAGATGATTACCGAAAACTGTGATCAGGATGCCCTTATCATCGCAGGTCAGGCCTACAATCCGGATCTTGGAGACAAGGTCAAGGTCACTGTCGTTGCCACAGGCTTTGAAAGAGAGAGCGTCACAGTTGATATGCCTCAGTTTGAGAAAAAGCAGCCTCGTTTTGACCAGTTCATCAACAACGCCAACAACGCTGCATCCCAGGCATCTTCTGCCGCTTCTTCACAGAACGCTCCTAAAGAGCAGCCAAAGAAGCCGGAAGAGGTCATTTCCATCAACAGATGGCAGGATCTTCAGACACAGCTCGGCCGTAGGCAGGCTCCCAACGCCAACCCGACCGATTATTCAATCCCATCCATTCTCCGTTATCAGAGAAACGATGAGGAGAACAAGTGACACAAGAAAACGATTCGCTTTTAGGCGAGTTTCTTGAAAGCCTTCTGATAGAGAAGCATGCATCCAAAGCCACAAGAGAAGTCTACGGGCGGGAGGTTGCATGCTTCCTTTCATATGTAGAGGATAATGCTTTTGATCTTTCGGTTATGACTACCACAGATCTTAAGGACTATCTTCTTCACAGATCGGAAGATAACGGCCTTTCTCCTAAGACTATGGCGCGGGTTATAACCGTTCTCAGGGCTTTTTTCTCCTACCTTCAGGAATCGAATGTCCGTAAGGATGATCCTACAGAGCTTCTTCCAAAAAACAGGGAGCCTAAGAGACTTCCCGAGACTATTGATTACAATGCGGTTCAGAAGATTCTTGATGTAATAGATGTCAGTACCGACATAGGTTACAGGGACAGGACAATTTTCGAGCTTATCTACTCATGCGGCCTCAGAGTCAGTGAATGTGCAAATCTCAGGCTGAATCGGTATTACAGCCTTGAAAAGAAGATAGTCGTTCTTGGAAAGGGAAGTAAGGAAAGAATGATTCCCGTAGGAGATGTGGCCGCATCATACCTGGCAACCTACATTTCAAGCGTGAGGCCGCGCCTACTTGACGGTGCAAAGAGTCCTTATCTTTTCATAAGTCAGGAAAAGAGGGTGATTACAAGATCCGAAATCTGGTACAGGCTCAAGAAATACTGCACTCTTGCAGGAGTTACTTCCAAGGTTCATACACTGAGGCACAGCTTTGCAACCCATCTTCTTCAAAACGGTGCGGACCTCAGGTCTGTTCAGGAACTTCTGGGGCACAGCGACATCAGGACCACTGAAATCTACACCCATGTGAACACTGATGACCTGTTTCGGGCCTTTGAAGCATCACATCCTGATGAAAACACAGAAAAAAAATAAAATTTTTCTCAAAAAAGCTAAATAAAAACAGCAAAAAAACTGTATTAGGTTCTGACAATAAAAGGAGGAACCGGTATGGAATTTGACTGCATTGAAACCGAGCGCAGGCTTGCCATAGCCCTGAATGATCATCTTTCCCTGACGCAGAGACACAATCTGATCTGCACAGGGGCTTCTTTGGAGAAGCTTTCCAAGGAAGATTCACGTTTTAGGATGTACATGCGTGAGACACGTGACATAATCCACTGGCTGTCACGCAGTACGGAAAATTCAATCATCTGGTATACGGATGAGGCATTTCCGCGTTTCAACCCGCTTAAGGCTCATCTGCCTTATATGCTTTTATGTATGGGGCAAAGACCAAAAAGGAAAGGAGAGTGCGCCGCCATAATCGGAACCCGGCATGCTACCTATGCCGGAATCCAGCAGGCTTTCAGGCTTGGCATGGAGGCCACGGAGAACTCGGTCAGTGTCATCTCGGGCTTTGCAGAGGGAATTGACCAGTCGGGAATGAACGGGGCCATAGCAGGCGGAGGGCCTTGTATCGGAGTTCTTGCCTGCGGCCATGATGTGGAGTATCCGGGGCTGACTATGGGAATCAGAAACCGCATTGTGGACTCTGGGGGCTGCATTCTGAGCCGCTTTGCGCCGAGGCAGGTGCCGTATAAGAGCAATTTCATATCGCGCAACATGGTCATTGCCGCCTACAGCAGCTTTGTAATAGCAGTTCAGGCTCCGAGCCACTCGGGAACGCTCAGTACATGCGATTTTGCCCTACAGATGGGAAAGGAGATCTTTGTCGGAAGTCAGGGCATAGGGGACCGCTTTGTCCAGGTAGGGACATCTGCCATGTTCCGTGACGGTGCCAAGGTCGTATCTTCATTGTCAGATACCCAGATTTCGGGAATTGATTTCAACTTCCATGTCATTGAGTGTGATGAAAAGCTTTCAGATGCTGCAAACGATTGTTCTTATAGGTTCGGGGACAGGACATATGTGGTTCAAAAGCTCATTGGCTGAAAGCCTAAAATCATTTAATATTATGCCATGGGCGTGGATAAGCAGACTCAGAACAGGGCATACATAGACTCATTTCTGCAATATCTTAAGGATGTTCAGGGCTATAGCGAAAAAACCGTAGTCTCATATGCCCATGATCTGAAAAGACTCGATGATTTTCTTGTCTCCCACGACCTCAGTGTGACTGAAATGGTCTATGAGGATGCACGTACTTTTGTTGCGGACCTCTACGACCAGGATCTGAGCCCAGCCAGCATCAACAGGATTTTAAGCGGAAACAGGATGTTCTTCAGAAGCCTTCTTGAGAATTCTGTTGTGACGGTGGACCCGTTTAAGAGAGTCTCAGGGGCAAAGAACACCCGTAAGATTCCCACAGTCCTTGCCAGAGAAGAAATAGAGATGATCTTAAGCTGTCCTACGGACGATTATACCTCGCTCATGGAAGTGACCATGTTCAACCTGTTCTACTCAACAGGCTGCAGACTTAGTGAGGTTCTTGGGATGAAGATATCCGACATTGACTTTGATTCCAGGCGGATCATCGTCACGGGAAAGGGGAACAAGCAGCGCTATGTATTTCTGACAAACAGGGCAAAAGAAATGCTTGAGCTCTATCTTCCAGAGCGTCAGGAGGTGATCCGAAGGTGCAAAACAGAGGATGACGGGACGGTTCTGATAAATAACAAGGGAAAGAAGTTGCCGCTTTCCACTGTTCACAGTATTTTTGACAAGTACAGGTTGAGGCTTGGCCTCACCAAGAAGTTCACCCCTCATGTCTTTCGGCATTCGTTCGCGACGCATCTGATAGACAATGATTCGGACATAAGGGTGGTGCAGGTTCTTCTGGGTCATGAGAGCATAGGAACCACGCAGATTTACACCCACGTGACGGGAAAGAGACTTGAGCAGGTGTACAGAAACAGCCATCCGCATGGGAGGAATGACAAATGAGTTTCAGAGGAACGTCCATCATAGCGGTCAAGAAGGACAACAAAGTCTGTATAGCAGGCGACGGACAGGTCACAGCCGGTGATACGATCATGAAGGGCAATGCCCACAAGGTAAGAAAGATATTTCAGGATAAGATTGCAGTAGGATTTGCAGGCGGAACTTCGGATGCCATCACGCTCCGCGAGCTTCTTGAGAAGAAGCTTTCAGAGGTCAACGGAGACCTTACCAGAGCTTCTGTGGAACTTGCAAAGGAGTGGAGGATGGACCGCGCCCTGCGTAAGCTCGAGGCAATGATTCTTGCCACCGACGGAAAGAAGATCTTCCTCATCACAGGAACCGGCGATGTTCTTGAGCCCGAGTATGATGCTGTTGCCATCGGAAGCGGCGGAAACTTCGCAGCTGCGGCAGCCAGGGCCTACCTTGACTGTGCAAAGGACCTCAGCGCAAAGGAGATTGCGCTTAAGTCTCTTGAGATTGCAAGCTCGATCTGCATCTACACTGACACAAACTTCACATATGAGGAGATAGGCTGATGGCTGACCAGATAGTCGTAAAAGAGGATAAGGAGCTGGCTGTACAGCCTGAGGAGAAGAAAAAGACAATTTCACTTGATGAGATGGTTCCGTCTCAGATTGTCGCAGAGCTCAACAAATATGTCATAGGCCAGGAAAAAGCTAAACGCACAATCGCCGTGGCCCTGAGAAACAGAACAAGAAGAAAGAGACTTCCGGACAAGATCCGCGAGGAAGTCTATCCAAAGAACATAATCATGATAGGGCCCACGGGAGTCGGAAAGACGGAGATCGCCCGCCGTATCGCAAGGCTTTCAAACGCTCCTTTCATCAAGGTTGAGGCCACCAAGTACACTGAGGTGGGTTATGTAGGCCGTGATGTTGAGTCAATGGTCCGTGATCTTATGGGAAGCGCCGTCTCTATGGTAAGGCGAGAGCTTGCCGCAGAGAACGCCAAGGCTGTGGAATCAAGAGTGGAGGAGAGGATTCTTGATCTTCTGATTCCCAATGTCAATTCCACTGCAAATACTGATGTTCAGTTCGATAACGCCAGAATCAGCGCACGCGAGCAGATCCGTGCTCAGCTCAGAGCAGGCCTTCTGGACAACACAGAAGTTGAGATTCCAAGTCAGCTGATGCGCCCCAAGGTAGGAATAGAGCTGATGGGCGGAACCATGGATGACATTCAGAATGCCATGAACAGCCTTGGATCCATCTTCCAGAACGCCGCACAGGGCGGTCCCAGAAACAGAAAGCGCAAGGTCAGCGTCAAAAGGGCCAGAGAGCTTTTCACAGAAGAAGAGTCCGAGCGCAGCGTCGACCAGGAGAAGGCCAACGAAATAGCCAAGGAAAGAACCGAGCAGATGGGAATCATCTTCATCGACGAGATAGACAAGATCGCCGGAAAGAACAGCTCCTCATCCAGCCCGGATGTCTCAAGAGAGGGAGTTCAGAGGGATATCCTTCCGATTGTCGAAGGTACAAAGGTCACCACCAAGTGGGGTGTCATCGATACTTCTCACATCCTCTTCATCGCAGCAGGTGCCTTCCACGTGTCAAAGCCAAGCGACCTTATTCCTGAGCTTCAGGGACGTTTCCCGCTCAGAGTCGAGCTTGATGCACTTTCAGCTGATGACTTTTTCAGAATCCTCAAGGAGCCTGAGAACGCAATCACGCTTCAGTACAAGGAGCTTCTGAAGACCGAGGGCGTTGATGTTGTCTTTACCGACGAGGCTATCCACCGTGTAAGCGAGATTGCCTATGAGGTCAACTCCACAACAGAGAACATCGGTGCAAGAAGGCTCTATACGATAATGGAGACACTTTTGGACGACCTTAGCTTCAACGCAAGCGAGATGGGCGGTCAGACTGTCGAGATTACCAGAGAATACGTGGACGAAAGGCTGTCCGATGTGGTCAAGAACCAGGATCTGAGCAGATATATTCTGTGACTCTAGCCTCATCTTCAATTTGATGATATCCTCAAACTGAGAACTTCTGTTTTTCCGGAGATGCGAAGTGAACTACATTACAATCGTTGCGCCTACATATGAAGATGCAGTGAGATCGGCTCGTGAACAGTACGGTGACATGATCCGTATCCACAGCAGAAAAGATGTAGTTGAGAAAGGTTTTCTCGGCATCGGAAAGAAAAGACACTGTGAGCTGACATGCTTTCTTGCAGAAGGAGAAGCTCCCAAGAAGGCAAAGCCTGCCCAACGCAGTTCTAAAGACGCATCCAATGCATCCCAGCAGATAAAGGAAAAGGAAGAGGAGAGGGACATAAGGCGCTTTGAGAAAGAAGCCTATACCCCTGATCCTGATTCCAATACCCCGGATCCTGCACTTGAGCCTGAGGAGCCTGTTGTCCTGGAAGAACCCCAGGTCGAGGAAAAAGCCCCGGAAGCTCCTGTAGCAGAGCCTGAAGTCGAACCTGAAGCAGAAGATGATCCTCTTGAGAATCTGATGGATCACGCAAGAGCTGTTCTTTCAATGAATGATTTTTCCGAAGACTATATCAGCTGGATTGTCTCGGATCTCAGAAAGCAGCTTGAGCCGGCTCTTCCTGCTGTTCCTTCCAAGGATGAGTTTGAGCTTCTGATTGTGGACAGAATCGTCAGCTCCGTTGACATTGACCACAACAGCCAGCTTCATCCGCCTAAGGTCTTTGCTCTTGTAGGACCTACAGGTGTGGGAAAGACAACTACAATTGCAAAGATTGCGGCAATCTACGGAACCCTTCCTCCTGAGGAACTCAGAAAGAAAGTCCGTATCATAACAATGGATTCGTTCAGAGTAGGGGCTTACGAGCAGATTGAAAGCTTCGGCAAGGCCCTGAACATTCCTGTCATGCGTGCTGATGACGAGTCTCAGTTCTTCGAGGCTCTTGAGCAATCAGGCGATGCCGAGCTTATTTTAATTGATACAATCGGCAGAAGCCCCAGGGACAACGAGCTTAACGTAAAGCTCCAGACCATGCTCAACGTTCCTGACAGGAAGGACATCAAGTGTTATCTGGCTGTAAGCGCTTCCATGAAGAAGATAGACATAGATAATGTCTTTGATCAGTTCAAGATGTTCAAAATCACATCCGTGATAGTCACAAAGACTGATGAAACCCAGACAATAGGAAATATTTTATCCATCTGCCACAGCAAGCATATTCCGCTTCTGTTCATCACAGACGGCCAGATGGTTCCCCGCGACATCCACAAGGCATCAAGTGCATTCGTTCTGAGTCTGCTTCGCGGATTTAACATGGACTTCAATTCTCTTTGGAACACTCAAATCGGTTCTGATGAATGATTGATTGAAGCCCTGGGTTTATTGACTCTTATATTACTTTTAGAATATAGTTTTGCTGTCAATTCGATATGGAGGATTTTCATAATGAAAGTTGGTATTAATGGATTTGGTAGAATCGGACGCTTTGTCTTCCGCGCTGCAATGAAGAGAAAGGACATCGAGATTGTCGGAATCAACGACCTTTGCCCTGTTGATTATCTGGCTTACATGCTCAAGTATGACACCATGCACGGTACATACGAGGGAACAATTGAGGCTGATGTCGACAAGAACCTTCTCATCGTCGACGGAAAGGCTGTCCGTGTTACAGCATGCAAGGACCCCAACGAGCTTAAGTGGGATGAGGTCGGAGCAGAATATGTCGTAGAGTCAACAGGTCTCTTCCTCACAAAGGAGAAGGCACAGGCTCATATCAACGCAGGTGCTAAGTACGTTGTCATGTCAGCTCCTTCAAAGGATGACACTCCGATGTTCGTCGTCGGCGTCAACGAGAAGAGCTATGTCAAGGGCACACAGTTCGTTTCAAACGCTTCCTGCACAACAAACTGCCTTGCACCGATCGCTAAGGTTCTCAACGACAACTGGGGAATCACAGATGGTATTATGACAACTGTTCACTCAACAACAGCTACACAGAAGACTGTTGACGGTGTTTCAATGAAGGACTGGAGAGGCGGACGTGCTGCTTCCGGTAACATCATTCCTTCCTCAACAGGTGCTGCAAAGGCTGTCGGAAAGGTCATTCCTTCCCTCAACGGCAAGCTCACAGGTATGTCAATGAGAGTTCCTACTCTTGATGTTTCTGTTGTTGACCTCACAGTCAATCTTGCCAAGCCGGCAAAGTATGACGAGATCTGTGCTGCAATGAAGAAGGCTGCAGACGGCGAGCTGAAGGGTATCCTCGGATACACAGAGGACGCAGTTGTTTCATCAGACTTCCTCGGTGACACAAGAACTTCCATCTTCGACGCAAAGGCCGGTATCGCACTTACCGACACATTCGTCAAGGTTGTTTCATGGTATGACAACGAGATCGGATACTCCAACAAGGTTCTCGACCTCATTGCTTACATGAAGAAGGTCAACGGCTGAGTTTCAGCTGACTGATTTCAGGCCTGCCTCGCGCAGGCCTGAATCTTGTATAAGAGATAACTATTTTCAGGAGAATAAAATGGTTCTTAACACAATCAGAGAAGCCGATCTTAAGAACAAGAGAGTTCTTATCCGTGTTGATTTCAACGTTCCTCTCAAGGACGGTAAGGTCACAGATGCAACAAGAATCGTTGCTGCACTTCCTACAATCAAGTACATCCTTGATCAGCCTGGTGCATCACTTGTCGTGATGAGCCACTTCGGCCGCCCGAAGGGAAAGAAGAATCCGGATTTCTCAATGATTCCGGTTGGAAAGAAGTTCGAAGAGCTTCTCGGAAGAAAAGTCAAGGTCGCATCCGATGTAATCGGCCCTGAGGTGAAGAAGGAAGTCGAGGCTCTTAAGCCGGGCGAGGTTCTTCTTCTTGAGAACTGCAGATTCTATCCTGATGAAGAAGAGAATAATCCGTCATTCGCAAAGGAGCTGGCATCATTCGGTGACATCTATGTGAACGATGCATTCGGAACAGCTCACAGAGCACACGCCTCCACAGAGGGTGTTGCACACTATCTTCCTGCATATGCAGGCTTCCTCATTGAGAAGGAAGTAAAGTTCATGGCTCCGCTTTTGGAGAATCCTGAGAAGCCGTTTGTCGCCATCATCGGCGGTTCAAAGGTTTCTTCCAAGATTTCCGTCCTGGAGTCACTGGTCAAGACCTGTAACACAATCGTCATCGGCGGCGGAATGGCTTACACATTCCTCAAGGTTCAGGGTCATTCAATCGGAAAGTCCCTTGTTGAGGACGATTTCCTTGATACAGCAAAGAACTTCCTTGCCGCAGCAAAGGCAAAGAAGGTCAATGTCATCCTTCCTGTTGACCACATCTGCGCAGAAGCCTTCGCAGAGGATGCAAAGCCGGTTGCAGTTGATTCTGTTGATATTCCTGAGAACCTCATGGGAATGGATATCGGACCCAAGACAACAAAGCTCATCGTCGATGCTCTTTCAGACGCAAAGTCAGTCGTATGGAACGGCCCGATGGGAGTCTTTGAGTTCGCTTCCTTCGCAAAGGGAACTGAGGCAGTTGCAAAGGCTCTTGCAGCATCCAAGGCTATCACAGTCGTTGGCGGCGGAGATTCAGTTGCAGCCATCAACAAGTTCGGTCTTGCTGACAAGATCAGCCACGTCTCAACAGGCGGCGGAGCATCACTTGAGTTCCTTGAGGGAAAGACTCTCCCAGGCATCAAGGCCCTTGAGAAATAATTGGAAAGGAATTTAGAAATGAGAAAGTTATATATTGCTGGTAACTGGAAAATGAACCTTGTTCCTAGCGAGGCT
>JAGBRG010000051.1 GCA_017632495.1 Spirochaetales bacterium | reverse complement strand
ATAAGGATAGGACTCGTTGCCCTTCATGGCACCGCGGTGGATGCTGCTGATAATCTCCTCGATCTGAGTCTGGCAGTATTCGGGAATTGACGGGTTTCTGTCGATGTAGACGGAAAGCGGAATGTTCTCGCGGTATTTGTTACCGTTGTTGGAAACCAGAAGGAAGTTGGAGATTGTGTCCTTCCCTCCCATGCTGTGTGGCCGCACATGCTCGATGGTTGCGACAGACCCGATCAGAAGACGGATAAGGACATCACGCTCCTGACGTCTTGAGTATTTGACGATGAAGGCGTTCTCGCTGCTGCCGGAAGTGGGAAGGAACAGGGCAAGGTTGCGGATTTCGGAAAGAACCCGCTCCTCATAGGGGTTTTTGGCCTTGATGTTCTCAAGGGCATAGAGGAAGCTCTTTCTTTTGAAGAACACCTTCTCGTTGCTGTCCAGAATCAGGCTTCTGCAGTTGATGGTCTCAGAGCGCAGTGCAAGCTGCGTCTGGGAAGAAAGCAGTGTGGATTTTCTGTCAACGCTGTCAATGACCCTGAATTCCTCAAGCTTCAGCTTTGAAAGGCAGTCCTCGTAGTTGCTTGCAAAGAAATCGGAAAGACTTCTTTCCGGATAGGAATCAAGGAAATAAGTTATGTGGTCGAAGATGCGGTGCTCAACAGGCTGCATGTTTCTGGCATAGCGGGAAAGAAGATAGATTTTATCTCTCAGGTTCGTACAGTCATCAAGCTTTGATTCAAGCCTGATCATCGCACCGCCTGAAATCATCCTGATTCCCGTGTAAGGACATGTGATGTTGTTCAGCCTTTTCAGGACAGTACCCTTTCCGGTGTCGCCGTTAGATGTCGCATTCTTCGCATATTGTTCCATACATTAATAATAACACGCATATGAAAGATTGAAAGAATACTGATTGTGTAATAGGATTTGAAGGCCAACTAAAACAGTTGTTTCAGGAGGGAGACAATGAAATATAAGAAAGTAGTAGTCGCAGGCGGCGGAGTTTTGGGAAGTCAGATTGCATTCCAGTCCGCATATTGCGGTTTCGATGTCACCATCTGGCTCAGAAGCGAAGGTTCTATCGGCCGCACACAGCCGAAGATTGACAATCTGAAAGCCGAGTACATCAAGACAATCGAAATGATGGATACCCCGGAGGGAAAGAATCCGGCAGTATGGGCAAGAGGACTTGCTGATGTCGATTCATTCGACAAGGAAAAGTGCCTGAAGAAGGTCGAGTCCGCATACAAGAATCTCAAGCTTGAGCTTGACATGGCAAAGGCATTCGAGGATGCAGACCTTGTCATCGAGTCAATGGCAGAGGATACAAAGGAGAAGATTGCCTTCTACACCAAGATGAAGCAGTATCTTCCGGAGAAGACCGTGATTGTCACAAACTCCTCCACCCTTCTTCCTTCAACTTTCGCAAAGTACACAGGAAGACCTGAAAAGTACCTCTCACTGCACTTTGCAAACCACATCTGGACAAACAATACCGCCGAGGTCATGGCACAGAGCCAGACCGACAGCAAGTATTTTGATGAAATCGTCAAATTCGCAAATGACATCAGAATGATCGCACTTCCTGTTCTTAAGGAGAAAAACGGTTACCTTCTCAACTCAATGCTGGTTCCGTTCCTGCTCAGCGGCCTGGATCTTTATGTCAACGGCGTCTCAGATCCTGAGAGCATCGACAAGGCCTGGAAGTACGGAACAGGCGCTCCGAGAGGACCGTTTGAGATCTTCGATGTTGTTGGAATCAATACAGCATATAACATTGTCATGCAGTACCAGAAGGTTCCCGGCCTGATCAGCCCGCTTCTTAAGAAGATGCTCATGCCTTACAACTTCAAGGGCATGGAGAAGGTTCTTAAGAAGTACCTGGACGAGGGCAAACTCGGAAAGGCTGCCGGAGAAGGCTTCTACAAGTACAAGTAAGTCTGTTTTCAGATTTAAAGACAAAAGGTTGCCCAAGTTCGGGCAACCTTTTTTGCACTATGTTTTACAGCACTATACCGCCATCGCAGGGATTGGGGTCCTCTATCACGGACTCTACCGCATCGGTAAGAGACTCGTCATCGTAGGGGCCGTCGATTTCAATGTAATAGGGTCCCGTTCTGAGGCAGTCCTCTTTGAACTCAAGGCTGCAGTTGATAAGACGCGGGATGTCTATAAAGTCGCAACGACGCTTTTCAATGTCGTTTGCGTGCATTCTCACCTCATCCTCATATCTTTTAAGATAGTTTTCACTCATTATGATGAACACACAGCGGATCTCGCAAAGCTCGTTTTTGGAGAAGCTTTCAGCCCACTCGGCGGGAATGTAGCAGCCTTCTACAATCAGATTTCTTCCGCTGTGGATTGCGTGTTTTATGATCTCACTCACAAACGGCCACATCCAGTAGCGCATCTGAAAGTCGCTTCGGGTTCCCGGACTTCCCAGCTGCGTCTTCATGAAGGCCTCTTTGAGGGAGTCCAGAGACAGACATTCATAACCGAACTTCTTTACAAGCCGGTGCGCCACCAGAGTCTTTCCTACATGTGAACTTCCGCCGATGAGAATAATCATTTATTTACGTTTTTTTGCAACTGAGGTGAAATTGCGGATGTTGACAAGAAGCTCAGGGCTCAGTTCCCTCTTCTCATCCACAGCTTCTTTGAATTCTTCAATAGTCTTACAGGCATCCAGATAATGGTTATCAAGCTTTCTGACTCTGGAACAAAGCTGCTGGATGATAAGAACTATTTTTGCCGGATTCTCTTTGATGAGATCATTGAAGTCTTCAATAGACAGCTTCTTTGCCGTGACATTGTTATCAAGTGCAATGGCCGATGCGATACGGGTAGATGAGTCTATCAGCTCCATCTCTCCGAGATAGTCCCCTTCTGAAAGAATTCCGATTTCCTTCTGGGCCTCATCACCGTAATCCATATAGATTCCGACCTGACCGGTAAGGATTTCGAACATCTCATTTGCTATCTCCCCCTGACGGACAAGTGCCTGGTTCTTTTTGAACTTAACAATCTCCATAAACTAACCCTCTCCCCATATCACAGGATATCCGATATTTTACCATTGTTTTCCCCGCCGTTCCAGCGCAGACAACAGGAAATATGTGTGCGATAATACATACGGAGGGATACCATGCAGCGCAATCATGAGGTAGTAAAAGAACAGCTTCTTCTGGATAACAGCGGAGAGCTCAGAGAACCCGGCTGGTCAAGAAGGATGGTCCAGAAGTACGACAGAAGCATGATCCGTGCTCCGAAATGGAGAATCAAGGAATGGGACTACTATCTTGTCCTAAGCGATTCGTTCGCAGGGGCCTTCACAATTTCCGATGACGGCTACATAGGACTTCAGTCGGTGTCGCTTCTTAATTTCGGAGACAAACCCTGGGAGCATACCGAGACTGTGCTCAACGCATTTCCCATGGGTAAGATAAAACTCCCCTCGGACTCCTCCACTGGCCCCACCGAGTACTCTGACAAAAGACTTCAGATGAAATTCGATGTGGCTCCTGGGTTCAGGACGATAAAATGCCACTTTGAGAACTTCTTTGAAAACAAGAGCTTTGACTGTGATATCACGCTGGCCCAACCGGATATGGAAAGCATGGTCATAGCAACCCCGTGGGACAAGAAACACGCTTTCTACTACAACCAGAAGATCAACTGCATGAGGGCCTCGGGATGGATGGAGTTCGATGGCAAGCGCTATACCTTCGATCCTGCAAAAGACTTCGGAACGCTCGACTGGGGACGCGGCGTGTGGACCTATGACAACACATGGTTCTGGGGTTCGGGAAATGCCGACATAGACGGAAACAGCTTCGGCTTTAATATCGGCTACGGATTCGGCAACACTTCGGCAGCCTCCGAGAACGTGATCTTCTACAACGGAAAAGCCCACAAGATCGATGACATTACGTTCAACATTCCTTCAGACAGCTACATGAAGAAATGGACATTCACATCTTCTGACGGACGATTCGAGATGGATTTCGTCCCAGTTCTGGACAGAGCGGCATGTCTTGATTACAAAGTAATTGTGTCAGACCAGCATCAGGTGTTCGGACGCCTTTCGGGCAAGGCCGTTCTGGATGACGGGACTGTCATCAATGTCAAAGACATGATGTGCTTTGCCGAAAAGGTCCATAACAAATACTGATTACTTTCCCCAGATCAGAACTCTCTTATCCGGTGCCAGATACATGGCATCACCTTCAGAGATACCATAGACCTCGTAGGTCTTATCAAACATCTGACTTGATATGTTGATTCTGAGATTGGTTAGTGGGTGCGCATTCATTATTCGGGAAATCAGAAAATCCGGAGTGAAAACCTCTGCAATAGCCTGGCTGACAGATTTGAAGAACAATTCATAATCAAATCCGTCGGTCTGTTCCGCATAATTAAGTATTGCCTGAATGCTGCACAAGTCTGCCGTAGCCTCACTGTTAACCAGCAATCCATCAACATAAAGTCCGGGACAGACCTCTATCTCGCTGTAGCGCTGAGCAAGCTTTTGCGTTCTATCAAGAAAACGAACAAGATCTTCTTCATCGAATACGGGATTGGAAGCACAATTTTCGTCTAACTGAGATCCGTTATAGTCAAATGCATGACTTATCTCATGGCCGATTATGAAGCCGATGCCACCGAGCAGCTCCTCATCACTCATGTCAGAGGAGTAATAATCTTTGGTCATTATTCCAGGGAAAATACAGATGGAATTACCAAGGTTATCATAAAACGCATTTCCGCTACTCACTGCAATGGCATTCCAGAGTATATCAGAAACGGCCTTCTTCCCCAACTTGGATATTTCCTGCTCCTTTACATATTTTTTTGTCGCAAGATAGTTGGACCAAAGCGTTCCGCCTGCTTCCGTAGGCAAAAGATCAAGACCGCAGAAATCAGTAAACCCTCCCGCAGGTTCAATGATATTCAACGTCATGTTATCAAGTTTTTTTTCAATCCGTAAACGGGCATTTTCACTGAGCCATGTTGACTGCGAAATCAGATCCTTGTAAGAAAGGATTAGGTTCTCCGTTATTTCTGTAATCTTTTCCTTGCACTCCCGGCCCAGAACGTAGTCCGCATATAATCTTCCTATCAGACTGTCAAAACTGTATACACTGTCACATGTTTTATAGGCCAATATTTCAGCAGATGGAAAAGAGTTGTGAAACCACTCTTCACTAATGCTGTAATACAGACTTCGGTCTCTGTAAGGACGTGTTTCGTTGAGTATGAGAATCTTGGCAATCCATTTTATTGCATCAAGGTTCTCCTCTGTCCAAAGACTGTCTAAGGCCTCAAGCCACTTCTCGTCAACATCGAATGTATCTACCTTATCCAGTTTCTCTTTCTGAATAAGCTGCCTCAGGGGAAGTGAAGAGCATATGGAGCAGGCTGAATCAAAACCATGAAGCGCAGATTCTGTTCTGGCACCGGTTTCACCATATTCCTGTTCTGCTGACAAGGTATCGCTGGATTCCAGATACTTTGCGTGAGCTTTCTCGAATCCGATTGTAAGATTATAGAGTTCGTGTAATTCTTCCCTTTTTAAGGAAAGAAGTTCGTAATCCAAAACTGCATCTTTGAAATATTCTTCACGAAAATATTCCAAACTAGCCTGCTCATCAGGATTTTCAGAATCATAATAGTATTCGCCGATTGAATAAAGAGAATCAAACAGAATCAGGTTCGGCAATATCTTTACACAATACTCATTATCAGCAAACTCCAGCACGGTCCGAATCGGTGAAAACGGATAATCCTCTGAAAGCAGAAGATTGTTGAACTCCTCGATGCTCTTTGCGCTGTCAACCATATCTATGTACGGCTGGATTTCTGAAAAACCTATGGCCTTGAGTGTCTCGGAGTCCATTGCCTGATTGTACATTATCCTCAACTGATTGATATCATGGCTTTGAATCGATGGGTCATTGATTATTTCAATCACCGCATTTGCAAACTCATCGCCATTAGAGCCTAACCGGTTAATAGAGCCCCCGACCTGATGTTCCTTAATAAAGTCGTAATTGTAATAGGTGTACAAATCATCCTTAACACTGGGCGCTTCAGGTGGGAAGTTGCCTATGACACATGTACTCTGCCACGGCTTTCCGAACGGCTCTGTCTTCTGCGTTGTGGAAGAACATGCCGAAAGCAGAAGAATTACAATGACGGCAGCTGTGAAAACAACCCGGGCTTTTCGCATTACGGACACCTCCCTTACCCTTTAAAAATGATACAATAAATGTTTGTTGAAAATAAATGACAAGTTAAGCATGTCGGGATCTGGAAAAACTTCCCTGTCATCATCCAGTCGATCTTCTCGCAGAGTGTTGTGGCTGTGATTTTCGTTATTTCTTTTGTTCTGAATCTGATTCTTCCTCAGAACATGGATGATTGAGATTTCGGATTGCAGTGGCAAATCCTCCCGAATCCCTCATGATGAACTGTGATATCCAACTCTTCTTGCGTCTTTTCTGCGTTGCAAACGGATAAGAGAGAGTGCGCCCCGACTTCAGGGAGATTTCCACACTGATTGTATTTATGTACTTGTCATCTTCATCGATGACCTGCTGGACATCCTCGATATCGTCATAGCTTATGATCTGGGCGTTATCTCCGAAAAAGAGTCCGAGAAAGCGCTTTTTAGGGTCTATTGCAGCCAAAAGGGCCTTACCCTTGTCGTTCATGTATGTGTTGTGCGCACTGAACTTGATACCGTGCTTTTTCTGTTCTTCCAAAGCGATTTTGGCGAGCTCGGTCTCCTGCCTCTTTACTTCGGCTGCGGACATCTTCTTGCGCCTCTGGCCCACAAGCATGACGTAGAGATTAAAAAGAAGAACAGCCAGGAGGATTATGTAAATAATGTTGTTTTCCATCAGAACCCCTTTATCAACCATGATACTCTCAATCGGCTTGAATTGTATACTTTCTGTGATATATTTTCAGTATAAACATTTAACAAAGAACAAGACCGGAGACCTAAATGCCAGCAAAGACGCAGAATCTTTCAGACAAAATCTATAATCTGCTCAAGACCCAGATTCTGAGCGGAAAGATCAAAGGCGGAGAAAAGATTCCCGAAGAGTCGTTGGCAAAGCAATTCGGTGTGTCACGCACCCCCGTTCGCGAAGCTGTCAGAAGACTTGGCGAATACGGGCTTGTAACAATCAAACCCCGTTGCTATGCGGAGGTGGCCACCCTCACCGAAAGCGAGGCCTCCGACATCGCATATGTAAGAATCCGCCTGGAGTGCCTTGCAGTTGATCTCATTACCAAGGATTCCTTGAATGCGCACTACAAGAATCTTGTGCGCTATGCATCAGAATGCCAGCTTGCCCTAGAAGCTGGAAATCTCGCTCTTGCCTTTGAAAATGATTCTTTCTTCCACGCAGAGCTGATTGCCGCTTCGGAAAACAGTGCCCTGATTTACCTGTACGAGCACCTTGGAGCCAAAATTCATCAGCTCAGACTGAATCAGAACATCTACGGCTCACACCTGAGAAGCTATACCGCACAGCATGAAAAGATTCTGGAGATTCTTGAAGCCGGAAGGAAAAAGGACTGCAAAGAACTTCTTTATAACCACATCACGCAGTCACCCTACCCTGAAGGCCTTGCCCTGTAAGAATCACTTGTTCACCACGTTCTGAGGCCTTCCGTCCAAAAATGCCTTGACGTTGGCGACGCTGATGTCCATGATGCGCTGTCTTGCCTCTTT
>JAGBRG010000050.1 GCA_017632495.1 Spirochaetales bacterium | reverse complement strand
TCTGTCCCAACCACGACTGTCCCGCACAGGTGAAGGGAAGGCTGGCATTCTTCTGTGCCAAGGGCCAGATGGATATCGAGGGCCTTGGGCCAAAGACAATAGAGACTCTGTATGAAAACGGATTTGTCAGAAGCATAAGCGAGTTGTACTCCTTTGACTTCAACAATCTCAAAGCTCTTGAAGACTTTGGCGGTGCCGAGGGAAAGAAGATCGAGGGCATGAAGATGGCCCTTGAAAAGAGCCGCCGCACTCCGTTCAGGAGCGTTCTTGTTTCCCTTGGAATTGCTGAGTTCGGAAAGAAGGCAGTGGACCTTGTCTGCGATGCAGGCTATGACAGCATGGACAAGCTCTTGGCCATTGCAGATAGCCATGATGTAAGCTCTCTTTCTGCGATCAAGGGTATTGGAGAAGTGACTGCAAACCTCATAATTGATGGTCTGAATTCTGAAGATATCAGAGTTTTAATCAATGATCTTAGAGAATCGGGCCTTCAGATGCAGGATGAAAAGGACGATGGACCTGCTTTGGAGCAGATCTTCAAAGGCCAGTCCTGGTGTGTCACCGGGTCTTTTGAGAACTTCAATCCCAGAAGCAAGGCAATGGATGAAATCAAGCGTCGCGGAGGTGTGGAAGTCTCAGGGGTCTCAAGGAAGACGACCTGTCTTCTAGCAGGAAGCGGAGCCGGAAGCAAGATAGAAAAGGCAAGGGAATTCGGTGTGAGGATTGTCACAGAAGATGAGTTTATCAGAATGCTTGGCACTTCGCAGGAAGAGGAGAAAAAACCGGAAGAATCTCAGCCGGATCTTTTCTGAAATAGGGGGACTTTTATGGACAATGTGAATCTGAAAGTTAAGCTTTATCTTGAAAGCGACAAAGGAAAGTTCATGGGCATAGGCGTTCTCTGGCTTTTGGAGAAGGTGAAAGCCTGCGGGTCTTTACGGTCTGCTGCCGCGGAGCTGGGAATCTCCTATTCAAAAGCTTTCAGAATGGTTCAGAATCTTGAGACTGAACTGGGAGTAGAGGTTTTGGAAAGAAAGCGTGGCGGAATGCAGCGCACAGGAGCCTCCCTCACCAGGTTCGGAGAGGACTTCATCTGCCTTTACGACACCTTTCAGAGAGAGTGCAAGGTTCTTTTGGATAAACCTTTCTATGACTTCAGCAACAAGCTGGATTCCATGTTGGAAACAGCAAAGAAGAGCTGAAATTTCTGATTTTTTGGCATTAGCTAACATCTTGTATGTAAAGAAAATACTATTTAATAGCGTCTTGTTTTAGAAAAAAAGTGAACTTTTTTTCGAAAAGTTATTGAACTTTTTTCGGATATCTAGTATTTCTTAAGCCGTGAGATGCAATAATCTCAACCTCCTTTTGTTCCCCCATGGTTTGACCTCCTTTTCCCCATGGGGTTTTTTATTGCCCAAATGCATGAATGAAAACTGCATACAGTTTTGAGCAAAACTGCAAATTATTGCACCAAATTACTGTTCGAACCCCGCTTTTTGTATAAAGACACACTTTTTTTGGTTTTTAACTTGTTTTATCTTACATATTTATTGTATATTGTGTTTGCAAAACAAAGCGAGGACGGACATGAAGCAGCGTTATAACAGACTGACAGTCATAAAGGATCTGATCAAAAAGAACAGAATCGACAACCAGGACACTCTTCTCAGCCTTCTGAAGGATGAGGGCTTCTCCGTCACCCAGGCCACTTTGTCCAGAGATCTGAAGATGCTGAAGGTCGGAAAGATCTCAGACGGATGGAGCGGTTATTATTACTCGCTTCCTGACAACGACCTTGTGGCCGAATCAGAGAAAAGCTACATCCAGGATGTCAGACGCGGTGTCATATCCATGGAGTTCAGCGGAAACATCGGTGTCATCAAGACCCGTGAAGGCCATGCCAACAGTGTTGCTGTAGGCCTTGAGGCTCTAGGTCTTCCGGAGATTCTTGGAACCCTTGCAGGAGACGATACGATCATGGTCATCCTCAGAGAGGGAATGACAAAAGAAGACCTTCAGGAAAGCTTCAAGACACGCATCCCCGAAATTGAGGATTGAATTTCACTGATATTATTGTTTACATGTTCTCTTTGTTCTATATTTAGAGTGGAATCCCATGCGGATACGGAGGGCAATGTGATCGATTACAAAGATCTTAACAAAACCGACAGCTTTTCAAAGCTCAAGGCAATCAAACCTTTTGACATCAAGAGAAATCTGAACGCAAAGCGCATTGAAGGCGCAACCATAAAGGAAGCGGGATCTCTTGTCTATAACTACGGCGCCATGCCTGTAGATGAAAAAACCATAAATGTTCTTCAGGCTCTTGCCGATGAGCAGCAGCTGATTGAAAAATACAGAGCCCTCCTTGGCGGAGAGGTCATGAACACCGGAGAAAAGAGGCTGGTCCTGCATCAGCTGACACGCGGAAGAGTCCTTGACGGTCTTAAGGTCATGGCTGACGGGGTTGAGAAGGGCGAGTTCTATGAAAACGAGCTCAGAAAGATAAAGGATTTCTCCGAGAAGGTCAGAAACGGCCAGATCAAGGGTTCCACAGGAAAGGAAATCAAGACCGTTGTCCAGATCGGAATCGGCGGTTCTGATCTTGGCCCAAGAGCTCTTTGCTATGCCCTGAATCTCATCGGAGAAAAGGACGGATGCAAAAAGAAGCTCGAAGCCCGCTTCATCTCCAACGTTGACCCGGATGATGCATGTGCCGTCCTTCAGGGCCTTGATCTTGAGAGCACCCTGTTCATCCTTGTCTCAAAGAGCGGAACCACTCAGGAAACTCTTGCAAACCGCGACCTTGTCTTCAAGGTTATGGAAAAGAGCGGAATCAAGGGCCTTGTTCCCCAGAAGCATGTTGTGGCTGTTACCAGCAACACAAGCCCTCTTGCCAACAACCCTGACATCCTTGCTGTCTTCTTCATGGATGACTACATCGGCGGCCGTTATTCGGCAACAAGCCTTGTCGGAGGCGTCATTTTGTCTCTGACATACGGATTCGATGTGTT
>JAGBRG010000006.1 GCA_017632495.1 Spirochaetales bacterium | reverse complement strand
TCCATATTTGCGCAGATTGTCTGATTTAATGACCGCTTATCATTCCAGCGGGAAAACTCGCTCCTGCGCTCATGTCGAAGCGTCACAAGGCCCTCACAGTCGCCTGATGGTGTAAAATCCACCACATCACCTACAACTATGGGATTATATTCGCCTGTTGCCTGATCCAGGTGCTTACCTTTGATTCTGCAACTATATAGTTTTCCGTCTTCGGCTTTTACTGAGTAAATATTGTTGATGGACCTTTGGACTGTTCCCGTCATATCAGCTTTCTCTTAGTTTCTGCTCAAGATCAGAAAAGCGCTTTGGAAGAGGAGCCTCAAAACGCATCCTCTCCCCTGTTGTGGGATGATTTATTTCCAAAACAGAGCTATGAAGCATCAAGGATGCGCCCGGGAATCTTGAAAGTCTGTTGTTGTACATCACATCTCCGATTACAGGGTGTCCTATGTACTTCATGTGGACCCTGATCTGATGTGTTCTACCTGTGAAAATCTGTACCTTTACCAAGGCCGCCTGCGGAAGCTGGCGCACCACCTCATAATGGCTCTTACTGTACTTTCCTTCCTGATGCCTGTCGGACGAGCCTCCGAGCCTGTATTTGGGGTCGTTGTAGACCTCGTTTTCTATCTCGGCAGTCCTCTTTGCAGAAAGGCCTCCCTGGATTATGAAGGTTTTCTGCTGAGATACAGGGGCAAAGAGCTTTCTGTCGTTCTTATCGCGGGCAAGAAGGCACTCGATATCATCTTCATGCTTTTGAAAGATTCCGTCGCAGAATGCATAGTAAATCTTTTCAATATCGTGACTTTGAAACTGCTCGCTCAAGCTTGTGTGGGCCCTTGCGTTAAGTGCTATGACCATGACTCCGCTTGTATCCTTATCAAGGCGGTGGACAACGCCTGGTCTTGAGACATCGCACTCGTCGGCCATCTCGTCAATAAAAGACTGCCCGTAGCGGAAAGCCAGTGCGTTTACGATTGTTCCGTTGGGATTGCCCGCACCAGGGTGTACTACCATCCCCTGGGCCTTGTTGATGACAAGCATGTCCTGGTCTTCATAAAGGATATCCAAAGGAAGATTTTCGGCTTCAACCTTTTCAAAGACATCGGCCACAAAATGAAGGCTCACAGAGTCCCCAGAACTTACCTTATCGCTCTTTTTGGCCTTCTTTCCGTTAATCAGAATCTGACAGTCATTTCCCGTGAGTGCGCTTCTTGAAAGCTCTGTCACCCTGGAAGCCAAAAAAGCATCCACGCGGGTCTTTGAGGCAGTATTTTCATCAACTATAAAGTCATAGTCACGCTCAAGTCGCATTTGCAACCCCTATGATGTAATCAATCAGAGCAATGGCAGCCGAAACCGAGCATGCAATGGCAAGATTCTGGACAAAGCTTGTATCTTTATTGGCCACGCTGAATGCAAGAGCTGTAAGAGGATATGCGATTGGAATCCCGCCGAAGAAGATGCACTCCGCCCTTCTTAAATCAAGTGACCACTTGGGAAACTCATCCGGGCTATACGACTCATAGTCCTTCATATCAGCACAGAAAACAGGTGCGCAGATAAACGCGGAAAGACATATCAAAACCATGATCAAAACAATCTTCTTCATACCTTGCCGTAATCCCTCGGCCCGAAAATCGCAGTGCCGATACGGACCTCCGTAGACCCGTTTCTGACACCTATCATATAGTCTCCGCTCATTCCCATGGAAAGGACTACGAAATCCATATCAGGATACCGATTCCTGCACTCATCCCGAAGCAGAACGAGTTCCTTGAACGCCTTGTCCGTAAGATCGTCTTTCTTCTCTGCAGGGCAATCCACGGGGCCTACGGTCATAAGACCGCGTACTCTGATGTTCTTCATACCGCAGGCTTCATCAAGACACTCAAAAAGCTCCTCTTTTGTCAGAAAGCCGCTTTTTGCCTCTTCATTTGAAGTATTGAACTCCAAAAGTACATCCATGACCTTAGAGCACCTTGAAGCTGCATTGTCTATCTTTCTCAGAAGACCCAGAGAATCAACGCTTTCTATCATATCCACCAAGGGAACAACCTTCCCCACTTTGTTGGACTGAAGGTGCCCTATCATATGAAGCTCCATATCCTTCGGACGGCTTTGGAACTTTGCCACAATCTCCTGGACATGGTTTTCCCCGAAGAGCCTTAAGCCCGCATCATAAGCCTCCATAATCTCCTCAACTGACCTTGTCTTACTGACTGCCATAAGACGGGCAGAACCGATATTATTCTGTATCTGGCGCAGAGC
>JAGBRG010000005.1 GCA_017632495.1 Spirochaetales bacterium | reverse complement strand
CAGACTCATTCATGTTTTTCATGGCCTTGGTTGCAGTCTCAGGATCATACGCTTTCTCGTCCAAAATCATGCTGAATGGAATTCCGTTGACCATAACTGAACGCTTCAGGAACATCCTTATTGCGCTGGACAAGTCCACCTAGTCTTTCAAAAACCTCTCCAATGAATTGGGGACAATTCAACTGCGGCAGAAGGCTTTCTATTTGCCTGCCTTATTTGACAAGGCCCTTATTCTTCAGATTATCCATGCTGCGTTTGAACTGAAGAGCAAGGATTCTGCTTCTTTGGGGAATCTCCAGTCCTGCTTCCTTTATCTGATTCAACGTATCCTGATACAAAGGCTCATCACTGTTTGCCATCAAAAAAGCGATATCTGCCGCTCTTTCTTTTTCTGCCTGCTCAAGATCATAGACAGATCCAAACTTATCCAAAGCTCCCAATGCCCAGAGATTAAGTAAGTCCATCCTGCACTTCTTGCAGTGGCCGCAGTTCTTTTCATCAGGCTGAGTCACAAAACAGGAATGAAGGCGGCTGTAACAGACAGGGTAATTCGCAAGAGCGCGGATCTTATCCACTCTGCGGATTCCTCCGCCATATCCTATGAAGCGAAGGCTTTTTGTAGACAGCATCTGGCATGTCAGAAGATCTCCGAATGAATTGTTATTCCTGTCCATCTTGAAGCTGTCCTGAGAATGACCGGAAGAAAGAAAATATGTTCCGTAAAGCTTCTGAAGCGCAAGGGCTGCGGAACAAAGGCGAATTGAATAGACACTCAGATAATGTTCATCCAGAACCAGATGTAAATTTGTGTCTATGCCTACGGCTTTCAGGCCCAGATATTTGGCAAGGCTGCGGGCAAGTGAAAGGGTTTTTTCAAATGCCTTATGATGATTTTCTCCCTCAAAAACCCCGGCATTTATAACTGTAAGGTGAGTCAGAGCAGGTCTGTAAGGTGCGCTTTTAAGGCGCTCTGCGGTATGTGCATAGATGGTATAGAATCCGTCTACTCCCCCTGAGTATCCGGTTCCCACGGCGTTTTCACAGCTGACCTTTTCCTTTGCTTCCGGAGCATGGACACATATGGTCTTTTTCTCCAGCATTTCGGCCAAAGAAGGCAGCAGGTATTCATTGAGCTGGTACATAAGACGGGAGCTGACAGGCACATCGCTGTGAATCTCATATCCGGTACTCACGGCGGTATACATGAGACTTACGACAAAGGCATCAGATCTGTCGTCTGTCAGATACTTTCCGTTCTGCTCATCTGTCTGGAACCAGAGAGAAATTTCCCCTTCCGATATGCCGTTGTTTTCTTTGGATATACGCGCCGTAAGGCGGGCATAGCTTTGTCCGTTCTCACGGACTTCTGCCTTACATAGACTCTTGATTCTTATGATGCGTTCGTCGTTCATATAAGGCCCTTTTCCTTTATCTTCTTCAGAAGTTCTTCCTTGTGGGCATTTATGACAGCTGAAGCGGCCTTGCCTCCCCGAATCTTGCGCTCGATACTCTCGGAATTCACAAATCCCCTATCCTTCATGGCGCCGATGGCCTCGGCCATGTGCTGGTTGCGTGAGGCCATATTGGCCTTCGCAACGATCTCGTCATGATGCTCTCTATAGACATCAAGCGGGAAGGCCTCGGAAAAGCGGTCAAGAACTCCCAGCCCTTCCATGGCAAGTTCGGTGCGGATGCATTTCGAGCATACTCCGCAGTTTTGCGAACCCGGAAGAGGATCGTGTACACAGACATGAAGAAGCCGGCGGATTTCGGGGCCCTGCTTTGCAAGATACGCAATCTTTTCGATTCTCTTCTGGACCCCGCCTGAGATGTAGACGCGGAAGGCCCTGGTAGTAAGGACATCGGCCAGAAGAAGCTCGTAGTAGAAGGAGCTGTCTACATCGATGCTGAATGAGGAGAATTCATAAGCTCCGGAAAGCAGGAAGGTCCCAACGCGCTTAGAGATAACCATGGCACAGGCGATAAGGCGGTAGCTTCCGACACTCAGATAGTGCTCGTCCACAATGTCCTGGATGTTGCATCTGACTCCGATGCAGCCAAGGCCCAGTTCCGATGCGATTTTCTGAGTCTGACTCAAGGCCGTTTCATACATCTGTGTTCTGGCCTCTCCGAACTCCTCATAGACTCCGGCGTCAAAACAGGCCACGCCGTCAAGTTTCAGATTGGCCTTCTCATCGCCTTCTGTCGTTTTTCCGTGATGTCTTGAAAGT
>JAGBRG010000049.1 GCA_017632495.1 Spirochaetales bacterium | reverse complement strand
AACCTCGATACCTGCTTTCTCAAGCTCATCGTAGATCTTGTCAGAGACCTCGGTGTCCTTGATCAGGCTGATGAAGTGGACCTGATAGGGTGCAACTGCGATAGGAAGCTTAAGACCGCTTTCGTCGTTGTACTCCTCACAAAGGCAGGCAAGAAGTCTTCCGATTCCGATTCCGTAGCTTCCCATGATGACCGGCTTTCTCTGTCCGTTTTCATCCTGGTAGTAGCAGTTCATGGCCTCTGAGTAGCGTGTTCCGAGCTGGAAGATGTTTCCGACCTCAACGCCCTTGGAAGCAGAAAGAGCCTTTCCGCAGGTGGGGCATCTGTAGCCGTCTGCAGCAGAGGCAATATCGGCGACAATTCCGTCATAGTCGGTGCCGTAGTTGGTGTTGATGTAGTGATAGCCTGCCTTGTTTGCACCTGCAACAAGGTTGTTGGACTTGGCAACCGAGTCATCTACTATGACAACAGTTCCTTTCTTGCATCCGATAGGAGAACCGAAGCCCGGAACCATGTTGGCTGCAAGAATTTCCTCTTCATGTGCAGGTCTGAGGCTATTGGCCTTGGCTGCGTTCTGAAGCTTGTTCTCTTCAATGTCCATGTCACCGCGAACGATTCCGACAACAAGTTTGTCCTCTTCCTCTCCGTTCTGGTCATTGATGAAGGTTCCGACCATGAACAGTGCCTTGGCTGTCTTTGTGGCAGGAATGTTCAGGCACTTGCAAAGGTCCTCGATTGTCTTTGCATCGGGGGTTTCTACAAGCTCCTTGGCCTTGGGGGTCTCGGGATAATAGTCTTTCTGGAATCTTGCGACCTGTCTGTTTGCAGTGTAGCCGCAGGACGGGCAGTGGATGATTGTATCCTCGCCGATCGGGGAAAGGTACATGTATTCGTGAGCAACCTTTCCGCCCATCATTCCGCTGTCTGAACCTACTGCGATGACGGGAAGTCCGCAACGCTTATAGATTCTGAAGTAGGCGTCGTAGTGGGCCTTGTAGACCTTCTCAAGACCTTCCTGGTCCTTATCGAAGCTGTAGCTGTCCTTCATGGTGAACTCGCGCACACGGATGAGGCCTGCTCTGGGTCTTGGGTCGTCTCTCCACTTGGTCTGAAGCTGATAGACCAAAAGGGGAAGACGCTTATATGAATCAATGACGTTTCTTCCAAGGTCAGTGCAGCACTCCTCATGGGTCATGGCTAAAACCATGTCTCTGTCGTTGCGGTCCTTGAAGCGGCTCATTTCCTTGTCGATGCTGTAAAAGCGTCCGGTCTCCTTCCAGAGGTCTCCTGGGTTGACTACAGGCATCAGGATTTCCTGAGCACCCAGTGCGTTCATCTCCTCTCTGACAATGGCGGAGATTTTCTGGATGGACCTGTATCCCAGAGGAAGAAGGGAAAAGATTCCGGCTGCGAGCTGGTCGATATAGCCTGCTCTGAGAAGATACTCATAACCCTTGCAGTCGGCACCGTTGGGGGCCTCTCTCAGGGTCTTTGAAAACAATCTGCTTTGTCTCACGACATACTCCTTATTTACGACTTAAGATAATATCTAAATATATGCATCAGTTGCAAGGCAAATTGTGAAGTGCTAGAATTATCCCGTATATTTGACGAACGTCTTTTAAGAGAGGTATCAAATGCTTGATAAACAGACCATTGAGTCATTGGCGGCAAAAGCCAAGGACATCAGAATCTCGACAATCCATGAGATAGCACATCTCGGAAACGGACACATCGGCGGAGCCATGTCCATAGTTGAGGTTCTGACCTATCTCTACTATCACGAGATGAACATCGACCCATCCAAGCCCAAGATGGAAGGCAGAGACCGCTTTGTCTGCTCCAAGGGCCACGCAGGTCCGTCCGTCTATGCCACACTTGCAGAGAAGGGCTACTTCCCCAAGGACTGGCTCATGACGCTGAATGTCGGCGGAACAAACCTCCCAAGCCATTGCGATATGAGAAAAACCCCTGGAATCGACTTCACAACAGGTTCTCTGGGACAGGGCTTCAGCGCAGCCGTGGGAATTGCACTGGGTCAGAAGCTCAAGGGTGAAAACTCCTACACCTACACAATCATCGGTGACGGCGAAAGCCAGGAGGGCCAAATCTGGGAGGCGGCCGAGTTCGCATCCACCCAGAAGCTTGGCAACCTGATTGCATTTACCGACTTCAACCGCCAGCAGCTTGACGGCTACACAGCCGATGTCATCAACATGGACAACATCGATACCCGCTGGCTGGGCTTCAACTGGCACGTGCAGAGGATCAACGGACACGACTATAACCAGATTGCCGAGGCCATTGAGAAAGCCAAGGCCGTCAAGTGCCGCCCGAGCATGATCATCCTTGATACCATCAAGAGCAAGGGCTACGCCCCTGGCGAGGGCATCAAGGCCAACCACAGCATGGCAATCAGCCCAGAGAATGAAGAATACGCAATCAGCGTCCTGAACGGAGGTGCAAAATGAGAGACACATCTGACATCAAAGACATGAGAGATGCCCTCATGGCCGCAATCATCGACCTTGCCAAGGAGCACCCCGAGGTGGTT
>JAGBRG010000048.1 GCA_017632495.1 Spirochaetales bacterium | reverse complement strand
TACCACCTCCATGTCTTCTGCCAGAAAGAAGCTGGCATAGCAGTTCATGTAGGCCGAGTTCTGACAGACCGTCCCGAGCGGGCGCATTGATTTAGCCTTAAGGCCTGTTTCCTCCCAAAGCTCGCGCGCTGCGGCATCCGAGGCGCTTTCACCCTTGTCCACAAGGCCAGCTGGAAACTCCAGGGTAATTGATTCCGAACCGTGGCGGAACTGACGCTCCATAACAAAGCGGGGGACCCCGTCGTCTCCTACAAAAAAAGGAATCACAGTAACGCCGTCGTGTGCAAAATCCAGCTCGACAAAATCGCCCTGCCTGCCGTCGGGCCCTGTTCTACGAACCGAGTTCACGTCAAACAGAACTGTCTTTGCAACATTAGTACGCCCGACAGTCTCCCAGTAAAGCCGAAGCGGGCTTGGACTTGAGTCGGGCGTTGGAAATGTGCGCTCAGTAAGGCGGGCCATCAGCTTTTCTTGGATGAGCAGTTTGCGGTGCAAGAAGCACAGGCTGACGGTGAGCATGAGCTGAATGACGGCTCATAAGGTGTGTGCTTGAACTTCACCGTGCTGTGGATGTGGTCTGCAATAGCCTTGAAGGCCTTGGCGCTTTCGCTTTCAGGATTTTCTTCAAGCCAGTTGACTCCAAGGTCCTCGTCCTGCTGCAGGCCAAGCTCCATCGGGATCTCTCCAAGAAGCGGAATGTTCATTTCCTTGCAGAGATTCTTTCCGCCGTCCTTTCCGAATACTGCAATATGCTTTCCGCAGTCAGGGCAGATGAGATAGCTCATGTTCTCGATGATTCCGATCACATCCGCATTGAGCTGGCGTGCGAAGTTAACGCTCTTTTTGGCATCAAGAATTGCAACCTGCTGAGGTGTGGTCACAAGAATGCATCCGCTTAAATCGGGAACGCTCTGACAGACAGCAAGCTGCTCGTCTCCTGTTCCCGGAGGTGAGTCGATAAGAAGGTAATCAAGCGTGCCCCACTCGACATCGGCCAAGAACTGTTTGATGACGCCGATTTTCATAGGTCCGCGGAAAATGATGGCCTGATCCGGGTCGTTTAATGCAAAACTCATGCTGACAACCTTCAATCCGGGCCTCGGACAGACAGGAAGGATGCTTGATCCATCCTCTGTGGACTGCAAAATCGCACCCTCGCAACCGAACATCTTGGGAATATTCGGACCGTGGATATCCGTATCAAGGACTCCGACCGTAAAGCCTTTATCAAGCAGTGCGTTGGCGAGATTGACCGTGACGGTGCTCTTTCCTACTCCGCCCTTTCCGCTCATGATGAGGATCTTGCGATCCACCTTTTCCATCCTTGAATGGATGTTTACTTCCTGAAGTTCGCTTTCGCTTGGCATATTCATCTCCCGGACGCAGCAGCGCAAAAGATGCCGCCTTGAAAACCGTCCAAAGACAAGATAGCCCTTTGAAAGACATTCGGCAATAGCAGATGAGTCAGCAGAAGAGTCAACAGCTTTACAAAGGCTGTTCTTGTCTATAGAATCCAGTCAGCGAGGTCACAGATGGAAGGTGCAAGACACATAGGTTATTCAGGACTCAAGGATCAGACCATCACTCTGATCAGAAGACTCAGGAGCATCATGTATCCGGAGATCTTCGAAGAGTGTCCGTGCACAGCCACCACCGTCATTGAAAGCAGCGTTGAAGCCGAGCAGATTCTCAAGGAGCTCATCCCCTGGGTCAAACCCGAAGCAGACGTCCAGAAGACCACCGAGGCCATCCTCAGCGGTCTTGACGGCATCCGCGATATTCTGGAGACAGACATCCAGGCAGCCTATGACGGAGACCCGGCTGCCCGCAACAAGACGGAAATCATGCTGGCCTACCCGGGCTTTGAGGCCGTGAGCATCTTCAGAATCGCCCACCTTCTTCACACGCTGGACATACCCTACATCCCCAGAATCATGACAGAGTATGCCCACAACCACACCGGAATCGATATTCACCCGGGAGCAAGAATCGGAAGCTACTTCTTCATTGACCACGGCACAGGAGTTGTCATCGGCGAGACCACCGTCATCGGAAACCACGTCAAGCTCTATCAGGGCGTGACCTTGGGAGCAAAGAGCTTCCCCGTGGGCGAGGACGGAAAGCCCGTCAAGGGCGTGGACAGACACCCGAAGATCGGAAACAACGTCGTAATCTATGCAGGAGCCACCATCTTAGGCGGGGACACCATCATAGGCGACAACAGCACGATCGGCGGAAACGTCTGGCTCACTCACAGCGTTCCGGCCAACTCAACCATCCTCAGAAACTAAGCCAGAACGGGTTGAACTTGACAGCTTAAATCTCTAGTATATAAGAAGCGAAATTTCGGGTGCTTTGCCCGAAGACTTGCAAAAATACCCAAAGGAAGAGCGTAACAATGTTTTTACTGGCACAGTTACCTACAGAGCAGTTGCTCGCACAGCTCAAGAACGGACTTGTCCTTCTTGTTCTGGGAATGTCAATTGTCTTTGTGTTCCTGACAATACTAGTCTTCACCACCAAGGGTGTGTCGAAGGTCGTCAGGAAATTTGAGAAGAACAAACCTGTTGCACAGGCTGCGGCCCCTGCCGCACCAAGTGCAGCTGCAACCCCTGTTGCCGCACCGGCAGCCGATGCAGAGATTGCCGTGGCCATCGCGGCGGCAGTGGCAAAATCAAAAAGTTGAGGTAGAGAGATGAAGAAAGTTGATTTCATGTGTACAGCTTTCAGAGACGGATTCCAGTCTGTCTATGGAGCCAGAGTATTCACAAAGGATTTCATGCCCGCAGTAGATGCAGCACGCAAAGCCGGCATCACACACTTCGAGGCAGGTGGCGGTGCACGTTTCCAGGCACTCTACTTCTACAGCAATGACGATGCCTTTGAGATGATGGATGAGTTCAGAAGAGTCGCAGGACCCGATGCAAACCTCCAGACCCTCTCAAGAGGTGTCAACGTCGTCGGTCTTGATTCACAGCCGAGGGACATCATTGACCTGCACGCCAAGATGTTCAAGAAGCACGGAATGACCACAATCAGAAACTTCGATGCCCTTAACGACGTCGACAACCTGATTGACAGCGGAAACTCCATTCACAACGCCGGCCTCAAGCACGAGGTCACCGTCACCATGATGAGCCTTCCGCCAAACACAACAGGTGCACACGACCCCGATTTCTACGAGGGTGTCCTTCGCAAGATTCTGGATGCAGGAATTCCTTTTGACAGCCTCTGCTTCAAGGATGCTTCAGGAACATCAACTCCCAAGACAGTCTATGAGACAGTCAAGAGAGCAAGAAAGCTTGTCGGAAAGGACGTCAAGATCGTCATGCACAGCCACGACACGGCAGGATGCTGCGTAGCTCAGTACACAGCAGCACTCGATGCAGGTGCAAACCAGATCGACCTTTCAATGCAGCCGGTATCAGGCGGAACATGTCAGGTAGACATCATCACAATGTGGCACGCACTTCGCGGAACAGATTATGACCTCGGAGTTGATATTCACGCCATCCAGAAGGCAGAGGATGTCTTCCAGCAGTGCATGAAGGACTACTTCCTGCCGCCAGAGGCAACAACAGTCAACCCGAACATCCCGTTCTTCCCGCTTCCGGGCGGAGCACTTACAGCCAACACCCAGATGCTCAGAGACAACGGACTTATGGACAAGTATCCTCAGATCGTCGAGGCCATGGGCGAGACAGTTGCAAAGGGCGGATTCGGAACATCAGTCACACCTGTTTCACAGTTCTACTTCCAGCAGGCATTCAACAACGTCATCTACGGACCTTGGAAGAAGATCGCCGAAGGCTATGGAAAGATGGTTTTGGGCTACTTCGGAAAGACTCCTGTTGCTCCGGATCCTGAGGTCGTCAAGATCGCAGCCGAGCAGCTGAAGAAAGAGCCGACCACAAAGAAGGTCGTAGACATCAACGACGCAGATCCGACCAAGGGCCGCGAGGCAGCTATCAAGATGCTCAAGGAGAACAACATCGAAGTCAACGACGAGAACATCTTTATCGCAGCTTCATGTAAGGAAAAGGGAATCCTCTTCCTCACCGGAAAGTCCAAGGTCAACGGCGTCAGAAAGGCTGATCCTGCAGAGGAAGCAGCAAAGAAGGCCGGCGAGTACACAGTCACAGTCAACGGCAAGGCATACGGCATCAAGCTCGGTAAGGCAAACGCAACTGTCAACGGAGTTGATTATCCGCTCTCAGTCAAGGCAGGAATCGACCAGGCAGCTATCGCCGCAGCAGCTTCCGCAGCTCCCGCAGCCGCAGCACCCGCTGCAGTCACAGGATCTCAGAATGTTCCTGCACCGATGCCGGGCATCGTTCTCAGAATCGAGTGCAAGGAAGGCCAGGCTGTTAAGAAGAACCAGCTGATCATGGTCATGGAAGCCATGAAGATGGAGAACGAAATCTATGCTCCGTGCGACGGCGTCATCGGAAAGATCGCAGTCACACAGGGTCAGCAGGTTTCAGCAGGTGACACCCTCCTTTCAATGGGAACAACCGCAGCAGCACCCGCTGCAGCAGCTCCTGCAGCAGCTCCTGCAGCCGCACCCGCAGCTGCTCCCGCAGCAACAGGCGCAGGCCAGGTTCTCTCAGCTCCGATGCCGGGTCTGATTCTCAGAATCGAGGCTAAGGCCGGTCAGGCTGTCAAGAAGAACCAGCTTGTCATGGTCATGGAGGCCATGAAGATGGAAAACGAGATCTACGCCCCATGTGACGGAACAATCTCATCGATCGCTGTTTCACAGGGACAGCAGGTTGCAGCAGGCGATGCTCTGCTGACAATCGCCTGAGGAGAGTTGTAGATGTTACAGTCATTACTTAACCTTTGGCAGTCAACAGGACTTTACGGATTCTTCGGCCTTGGCGGAAGCGGCCTCGGTTTCGGCTGGGGAAACTTCGTAATGATCCTTGTGGGTTTCCTGCTTTTCTATCTTGCAATCAAGAAAGGCTTTGAGCCTCTTCTTCTTGTTCCGATCGGAATGGGTTGTGTTCTTTCGAACCTCCCGTTTGCATACATCGCATCCATGGACCCGGCTCTTGCCGCAGGCGCACAGGGTGCAACAGGATTCATCAAGATTCTGTTTGATGCAGGAATCCAGAGCGGACTCTTCCCAGTTCTGATCTTCATGGGCGTCGGTGCAATGACAGACTTCGGTCCGCTCATTGCAAACCCCAAGACACTTCTTCTTGGTGCCGCCGCACAGTTCGGAATCTTCGCAGCTCTTATCGGAGCACTGCTTCTTTCCTTCATCCCCGGTATCAATTTCGACCTGCACTCAGCTGCATCAATCGGAATCATCGGAGGAGCTGACGGACCTACAGCCATCTATGTCACAACGCGTCTGGCTCCTGAGATTCTCGGACCTATTGCCGTTGCAGCATATTCCTACATGGCTCTTGTTCCTGTCATCCAGCCGCCTATCATGAAGGCCCTGACCAGCAAGGAAGAGCGCAGAATCCGCATGCAGCAGCTCAGACCTGTCTCAAAGACAGAGAAGATCATCTTCCCGATTTCAGTTCTGATGGTTTGTGCATTCCTTCTTCCCAGCGCAACACCGCTTATCGGTGCCCTGATGTTCGGTAACCTCATCAAGGAGTGCGGAGTCACAGGCAGACTTGCAGACACCGCATCCAACGCCCTGATGAACACAGTCACAATCTTCCTCGGACTTTCAGTCGGATCAAAGATGGAGGCAAGCCACTTCCTGACACTCAACACACTGGGAATCCTGCTCCTCGGAGCCGTTGCATTCTCACTCGGAACAGCAATGGGAGTCATCATTGCAAAGCTTATGAACAAGCTGGACAAGAAGCACCCGGTCAACCCGCTCATCGGTGCAGCCGGAGTTTCCGCCGTTCCTATGGCAGCCCGTGTTGCCAGCAAGGTCGGTCAGGAAGCAGACCCGCAGAACTTCCTTCTCATGCACGCCATGGGACCGAACGTTTCCGGAGTCATCGGTTCTGCAGTAGCTGCAGGTGTTCTTATGGCAAGTGTTCCGAACATGGAGCCTGTCAGAGTTCTTCTGGGTCTCTGATTTACAGAGCCCTGAAAAAGGACCCCGGTCAGTTCAAACTGCCGGGGTTTTTTATGTCTTTATTTAAGTTCTGTTTCAGCATCAAGTCGGGCCTTTTCAAATACAGTCTCATAGCACATGCCTTCTGGCGGTAAGACTCCCTTCCAGGTGCCCTTCTTGGCCATGGCCACCACTAGGTGCTTATCCAAAATCCTGGAAGCAGGAACGTTTGCCTTTCTTGCAAGACCGTCACGGGCAAGAAAGAAATGCTTGATGTAAATCTTCTCCCTCTCCGACAGAAGCTTGAAGTTACAGATTTTCTCCCAACCCGGGCGATCCGGGTGCTTTTGGACAGCGCATGCCTTCATTTCATGCATAACGCGCCCCTGCTGGCTGCGACTGAGCTTTGAGGCCATCTCGGATAACAGAGAGTCCTTAAGATCAAACAGATACTTTACATCGGACAGAGCATATTCAATCTGTGCCTGAGGAATGGGGCGTCTCATCCAGTTTGCCGTCTGATACTTTTTCTTGCTCGCTCCGTCCTCGGCCTTGATGCCAAGATTCCTTTCAATAAGGGCTGTGAGGTTCCCGTTGAACTCCAGGGCAATGGCAATGACCCGCACGTCAAAGATGTTCTTAAGCTGGATTTTCAAAGCCTTTCTGGCAAGGGCGGCATCGCTTTGGCATGCGAACATAATCTTCTCCACAGGGCCCTCCAAAAGGGCTTTCATGGAGGCAAGGCCCTCTTTGGATTTGGCAAG
>JAGBRG010000047.1 GCA_017632495.1 Spirochaetales bacterium | reverse complement strand
TATGCAATGGAAACGGTTGGAGTTGAAATTCCATCCGATGCAAAGTGGAACATCTTCATCGGCCCTCCTCTGGGAGACTGCTTCAGACTCACATTCGGTGTTAAAGATGAGACTACCGTGGAAAAACTCTGCAAAGCCTATCATGAGTACTACATGAGAGAAGGCCGGTTCTTAGCAAAGTTCTACCCGGGCATCCTTGATGTTCTTAAGACCCTCAAACAGCGCGGATACAAACTTGGCATCGCCTCAATGAAGAATCAGGACCTTGTCCAGGCCATGTGCAAGCACTTTGATGTGGACAAATACTTTTCACAGCAGCTTGGAATTGACCTCATGGGAACCATGACAAAGGGTGACCTTCTCAAAGAAGGCTTTAAAGAACTCGGCCTAAAGCCTTCCGAATGCGTCCTTGTCGGAGACACAGAAACCGATGTGCGCGGTGCCAAAGAGGCCGGATGTGACTGCATAAAGGTAAACTGGGGCTTTGGCTTCACTAAAAATGAAGAAGGAAGCATCAGCAGAGCAGAGGAAATTCTAACTTTAGTCTAAGTTCAGTTGGATCTTGAGTTGTAAGCCTTAAGGCCTTCTTTCAGGCAAGTGCATGCCTTTGCAAGGTCATCGGTATTCAGAACGTATGCGATTCTGACCTGATCACGGCCCAGGTCCTTACTTTCATAGAATCCCTCAGCCGGAGCAAGCATGACAGTCTCGCCCTTGTAGTCAAAATCCCTGAGCATGAAGATTGCAAAGTCCTCGGCGTCCTCGACAGGAAGACGGGCAATCAGGTAAAAGGCCCCGTTCGGTCTTGCGCATTTGACTCCGGGAATCGAATGAAGGCTCTTTACGATGAAGTTACGTCTCTTTTCATACTCAGCTTTAACGCTCTCTAGATACTCAGGCGGAGCGCTGAAAGCCGCAAGAGAGGCATGCTGCTCCACTGTCGGAGAACAGAGTCTGGCCTGACTGAGCTTCAGAGTCTCGCGGATTACGTTGCGGTTTCTGCTGATAAGTGCACCTACTCTGGCTCCGCACATCGAAAAACGCTTGGAGACACTGTCGATGCAGATTACGCGCTCTGCGTACTGCTCATACTTGAGAATGCTTGTAAATGAAAGACCGTCGTAGCAGAACTCCCTGTAGACCTCGTCCACAATGAGGAAGATGTCATGATCTTCACACATCTTCAATATGGTCTCAAGCTCCTTGGGGCTGTAGATGTGGCCTGTCGGGTTGTTGGGGCTGTTCAGCAAAATGGCGCGGGTCTTGCTTGTGATCTTCTCCTCAATCGTCTTTAGCGGAGGAAGAGCGAAGTTGTCTTCAAGAAGACTTGTCACAGACACGATGCTGACGTTGGCCATTCTTGCAAACGAATGGACATTGGTGTAGTAAGGCTCGGGGACAATGACCTCGTCTCCCGGGTCGCAGAGGGTCATCAGAGAGAACAGGATTGCTTCAGATCCTCCTGTGGTGATAAGAACATCATCCACGGAGATATCTACTCCCACATTGTCATGGTAATACTTCACAAGAGCCTTTCTCAGCTCCATGTCACCATCGCTTTCTCCGTATGCGATTATCTCATTCGGATAGTTGTGGATGGCCTTGATGGCCTCGACGGGGCTCTTGATATCGGGCTGTCCGATATTGAGATGATAGACCTTTATTCCCCTCTCCTTTGCAGCTCTTGCGTACGGAGAGAGTCTTCTTATGGGAGAGGCCTGAAAACCTCTGATTCTGTTGGATATATCCATACCATCCTCTTATTCGGTTGTTTTTTCTGCTTCCTGCTTCTTTGCCAGTGCGGCGTTCTGAACGTCATCGACAAGTCTCTGGACAATCTTCCTGTTGTCAAGAAGCGGGCTGATGGCTCTTCCGTGATGCAGGCGGTTGATGGCTCTTGCAAAGAGCTCGCTGGCATCGGTCTGGATGAACCATTTCTTTGACAGGAGGTTGTCGGTGTGATAGACGGCGTTGGTTCCGATGACATAATCAAAGACCCCCTCTTCGTGGGCGGCATTGAAGGTCTCAATGGCGTTGCCGTTGAAGAACGGAAGGCTGACGATACAGATGATTTTCTTGGCACCCTTTTCACGCAGATACTTCATTGCAATGAGCATGGTTCCGCCGGATGCGAGCATATCGTCGGCCATGATGACGGTCTTGCCCTTAACGTCACCGAGAAGGTTGATGCTCTTGATGTTGGTATTCTTTGCACCTGTTGTGACAATTGAGTAGTCACGCTCCTTGTAGAGCATTGCAAGCGGTCTGTGAAGAATCTGGGCATAGAACTTGTTTCTGGAAACCGCACCAACGTCAGGCGATACAACTGTGATATCCGGATCCGAGATGTCGATGATCTTCTTAAGCTCGACAAGGAACTGATAGGATGCGTGCAGGTTCTCAAGATGGACCGTGCGGAAGCAGTTCTCTATCTCCTTGCTGTGGATGTCCAGTGTGATTATTCTCTCAACACCAAGACCTTCGCACATCTGGCCGAACAGGGCCGCAGTCAGGGCCTCTCTTGAGCTCTTCTTGTGCTGTCTGGCATACGGATATGTGGGAAGAACCAGCGTCACGCTCTGGGCTCCTGCGAGATTCAGGGCATTGACGATGGTAAAAAGCATCATGATGTGGTCATTGACGGAGAAGCTCACAGGCTCCTCACAGCCGTTGATCTTCATGGGGACATCATTGGTGACATCGTAGATGATGTAGATTCTGATTCCCCTCACCGGCTCCATGATCTCGGCTTTGACCTCGCCGTTGAGGAACCTTGTATACTTGACGGGAATGTCGAAGTTCGGGCAGATGAATTCCGTGGGGCACTTGCCGGAAGGAATCTTCTTGTTTCCAAGATCATCCATGAAAGTAACCTGTCTGAGGATCTCTTCCTCAGTCATTCCGTACCTGTATGCAAGATTCTTGGAAAGCTTGTTATAACGCTCTATGTAAAGACCTCTGAGATGCTTTACAACCTTACCGGAGAGGTACTCCGATCCCGGGCCTGTGATGATGCCCAGCTTATGCGGTTTCACTATGCTCATGGCCTATATTATATTTTAAACACGTCTGACTTTTCAACTGTAAGGCTCACTTGTATTATCCGATCCGAAGGTTGACCCTCCGGTGACTGTTACAAACCAGTCGCCGGCATTGTCAAAATCCCGCCCGTCCGGATACCTGCATACGGATCTTGTAGCCGTAGATGATGTGCTGTCCAGAGCATCACCAGACCAGTGTCCGCGTTCAAGTGCCCACAAAGCTCTCTGCTGGGCACCCTTTGTTCCAAAGCCCTGATAGCTTGAACTGAAGTTGGAATAGACTACAGCATCAATCACGGTAGCTCCGATTGATGGAGTATCACACAGAACAAGAGTCCCGTTGTTCGAGCTCAGGTTTTCAGAACAACATGCGCTTATATTTATCACACCGTCTCTTGATTCAAGGTCCTGAGGAAGTTCTTCTGTCCACCAGATGACCACAAGATCATTTTTTCTCACATCCATATCCGGAAAAATGAATCTGACATCCCAGTCATCAGGGATTCCGCCATACAGAACCGTTCCGTTCAGATTGCCGTCATTTAATATTCTCAGCTCCGTCCTGTCGGGGCTTTTTTCTGTTCCTTTAGTAGTGAACTCGTTGATAAGAATCTTCGGAAGTCTGGGATTCATGCCCCAGACCTGGACGGAAAAGCCGCAGGTGTTTCCGGCATAGTCTCTGACCCTTCCTGAGATTGTGGTTTTTACTCCCGGCTCAAGCGTGGAAGGAAGAACAATGTAGATACTCTTTCCCTCCGATCGTGCCGAGTACTGCCCTACATAAGACCCATAAAGCTTAACTGGCTCACTGAAGTCCAGCCGCACGGTGGTGCTTGACTCAGAGTATGAGCCAAGCAAGACGGGTGCAGTATCATCTGCAGAATAAAAAGCATTGAAAACCTCAGCTACAGTCACTTCCTGGGAGCATCCCATAAGCAGAGTCAGAACCGCCAATGCCACGGCAACAAGAATTAACGCAATAATAAAGACTTTTTTCATGACAGCCTCCTTACTTCTCTATAGGAAAAAAGTGCTGTTTTTATTGCGGTTTTTCGGAAAACTTTTTGAAAAAAAAGGCAGAGGGTGCTGAAGAACCTCCAGCACCCCC
>JAGBRG010000046.1 GCA_017632495.1 Spirochaetales bacterium | reverse complement strand
GTTTCGGGCAGATTGGATTACAGGTTCATAATTGTAGCACCTGTAAAATGGTGTTGTCAAGGGCGGCTATGCCGTTCATCTTGACCCTTGACAATGCCTTATATGCCTCCGCCTCCCTGATGTCCGGCTTCCGGGCCGGCCTGGCTTCGAACAGTCCACCGGACTGTTCTCCTACCGCCAGGCTTCAAATCCACACAACCTGCCCTTGAAACGACTAAGGGGACTGGATTGACCAGTCCCCTTAGCGTTTCGGGCAGAGTGGATTTGAACCACCGACCCCTTGGTCCCGAACCAAGTGCGCTAGCCCCTGCGCTACTACCCGATTTGACCTCGTTCAATATATGGTTTTTGGTATTTGTTGTCAACAACACTGAAGCGTGTCACATTGACAACATTTTGCATATAATGGTATTTTAACTAGGTGTGTCCCATAGGGACGAATTTTTATATCAAGAGGTCTTCCATGGCAGATAAGAATGTCCCTTCAGCAGAAAACAAAGATTCAAAGCTGAAGGTTGTGGAATCCAAGCAGAAGAAAGCAAAGAAGGAGCCGATGACCTTCAAAAAGCTCATCACAATCATCATCATCGCAGTTTTGGCACTTCTGATGATCGGTGGAGTCTACTACGTAGTCGTGCTCATCTCACAGTCAAAGGCTGAGAAAGCAAGTGCATGGGGTTCATATGACGGCGAGGATATCAGAATTGAGAACAACAACGTTTTCTACAATACGCTGACAAATGACGCAAACCTCCAGAATGCATATCTTTCCGGTGACTACAACGCAATGCTTTCAAGCTACTACAGCGCATATCAGGCACAGGTTGTCTTCACGGCATTGGCAAAAGAGGCCAAGCAGGCAGGTATTGTCGCACCGCAGCAACTTGTTAACAGACTGATTCTCAATACCGGAATCTACAATGATGAAAACGGAAACTTCAGCGAAGATGTCTTCAATGCTTCTTCCGAGGCCCAGAGAGTCCAGGTAAATAACTTCTATACCAATTACTACCCGTACACCGTCGTAGTTTCAGACCTCCAGTCCGCAATCATTTCTGACAAGGAGCTCGAGTTCGTCGAACAGCTTGCCAAGGATACAAGATCATTTGATTACTTTGTCATCGACTACAACGCATATCCTGATGATCTGGCAATCTCCTATGCAAAGCAGAACCAGCAGCTCTTCTCACAGGCCGATATCTCAGTCATCAGCACAGCTTCAGAAGAAAAGATCAAGGCAGCCTACGAGGCCCTGACTTCAGGAAGCGCCTGGGACGATGTAGTTGCATCCTACTCAGAGGATTCATATGCAGCAAACAAGGGTTCTGTCGGAAACGTCAGAATGTTCTCCGTCATTTCCAACCTGAACGATGCTGCAGATGTTGAAAAAATCACATCTCTTAAGGTAGGTTCATATTCAGAGCCGATTCAGGGACCGAACGGATACATCATCTACAGACTCGACAGCGATGTTAAGAAGCCTGACTACTCCGATGCAGAGACACTGTCAGCCATCAAGGGCTACATCAACAGCAACAAAATCGATGACATCACTCAGTATGTCGACAGTGCTGTTGCTCTTGCCTCAGACAAGGCTCAGAGCGACTTTGCAGGTGCTGCAAAGGCTGTCAACGCCACGGTCATCGAGCTTAAGAACGTCAATAACAACATTGCTTCAAGCCAGTTCCTCACAGGCCTGAATTATCATGACAAGACCGGTATGCTTGCCACAGCAGCTTCTGACGAGAATACAGACCGCGAGCTGTTCACTTCCGATGAAGGCTTTGTCACAGCAGCTCTTCCGGTTCAGGGCTCAGAGAACACATATGTCGTAGCTAAGGTCACTGGAATTGACAAGAACAATGAAAGCGCTTCATATGCCATCTCACTGATGTACAAATACTATGCAATGCAGCAGCCGGCACTGGACAGATTCAACAATGTCATCACAAGCGACAAGCATGTCGATAACTTCTACAATCAGTTCTTTGCAACACTGTTCTCATCTGCAACGTAATTGATTTTCAGACTATCAAGCCGGGGGAGACTCCGGCTTTTATTTTAGGGAGCGCAAGCGATGGGCGACGAAGAATATCAGGAAATTGAAAATCCTCAGGAGCTGCTGGACATAAACGGATGCATCATCCGCGAAGGCTGGGCACGCCGTCCCCTCTTCCACTATGACAGAAGCCTGATAAGCGTTCCCATCATCAGGACTAAGGAATGGGAGCGCTTCATCATCTCAGATGACGCAGCATCGTGGCTGGTTGTTGCAAGCATAAACCACATCGGCTCAAGAATCGGATACTCCATAACATACGTGGATTTTGAAAACAGAAAGGTTTTCAATGTCCACCACAAGCATACGGCAAACGACAAGAACAGGCTCTCGCAGTCTTCCAGAATCGATGATGAGCACAACTATTCTTGCCCTGACATGAGATTGGCCGTCATAAGGCGCGCCAACATAAGAAACGTACTGTTTTGCGCACCCAGATTCGATATCTGCAAGGCAGAAAGAGGAATCGATGCCAGATTCATCCTGAATCAGGATCTGTACGCACAGTCATTCGTGACGGCCGAGTCCATGAGCAAGAACAGAAAATCCTTCCTTCTGAATGAAATCATCTCACTTGTTCCTGTCAGCGGAATTCTCAGACGTGGCAATGTCACCGAGACTATCAAGGCAAATTCAACCCATGCGGTCATTGACTGGGGCCGTGGAAGATTCTCCGTAAGACCGATGTTCAAGGCCCTCTTCTGTAACGGAAAAATCGGCCTGAGCATGTTAAGCAGACGATGCTGCTCTGTTTCGATAAACGGGAAGATCCACATCATCGAGGACGTGACAACTCGTTTCACAGAAGGCGGATTCAGCGCAAAAAGCAAGGACGGAAAACTTGATATCGCTCTGAAAAACGGCATTGTGCAGCAAAGCTCCTCTGCCCTTCAGACATTTGGCTGCCTTCAGGGTTCAGTGACCTTTGAAAACGGGAAAACAATAACTTTCAGTAATATGCCGGGTGTTACCTGGAGAGTTTCCAAACACCCATCATCCCTCGAGAAAAAGGCCTCCGGGGTAAGGATCGAATCGCTTGATTCTGGTTCGGACCATCTGGATTGAAATGCCGCGCTTTCTGGCAATGTCCTTTTGATTTTTGCCTCTGTAATACTCTGCTCCGATTTCTTCTATATCAAAGCTGTCATAGTGAAGATAATAGTTCTCATCATTTGTTCTTGTTGAGAACGTCTTGCGGCAGTTCATGCACATATAACGTGGAATGCGCCCATGCTGTGCTGATCTGTAGTAGCCGTGTTTACGGAACATCTTGGTTCCTTCAGGTACTTCTTCCGGGCTGTGAAACTTACAATTCTTGTTAGGACATCTGACTGATGCGAACTTGGGTTCTTGGGTGTGATTATAGTTCATTTTTCCTCCTGAAATGAAATCAAGTTCTCCCCACCCAAGGAACTGCTAGTCCAAACTAATACAACAAATATAGGCTTAGCAACACATGTTTTTCAGTTTTTGTACAATACACTAAATATAAAGAACAGTAATACTAAAACAAACTACCAGTTATGAATATTGTTGATGCGTGAAAATTATTTTCAAAATACTAAACGCAATATTTAAATTTCTTTTACTCTATTCATTGTTGCCCATTTCTGATATGCTCATCACGTTATATGCAGAACGTACAAGAATTTATTGATTTAGGACTGTCCGAGACAAGTATAAGAGCCATTCAGGAAAAGGGGTTCGAAAAGCCCACAGAAATCCAAAAGAGATGCATTCCCATCCTTCTTAAAGGACACGGGGATCTTATCGGTCAGGCACAGACCGGAACCGGAAAGACAGCCGCCTTTGCCCTTCCCCTCATCGAGATGATAGACGGCATGAAAAGCAACAAGATGTCAGGTAAGCCCAAGGCCCTGGTGCTTGTTCCAACCCGCGAGCTCTGCACTCAGGTCTGCACTGAAATCCAGAGCCTGGCCTACGGCAGAACAGTACGGACCGTGGCAATCTATGGCGGAGCCTCTTACAACATCCAACTTCGAAACCTCAAAGACGGCGTAGACATTGTTGTAGGCACCCCCGGCAGAGTCCAGGACCACCTCGAAAGAAAGACCCTTTCCCTTGAAGACGTCAGAGTCTGCGTCCTTGACGAGGCCGACGAGATG
>JAGBRG010000045.1 GCA_017632495.1 Spirochaetales bacterium | reverse complement strand
CCTGGTGCAGATTCTGATAATCATATCAGGCCTTGCAGTTCTGAAGCGTCCTATCATGTGATCCAGCTGGCGGTCTGACAAAGTCAGAGGATCGCCCCCTGTCAGAAGCATCTCCTTGATCTGGGGATTCTCTTTGAGGTAGGAGCAGGCATCACTAATATCCTTTTCACTTGCTGGACCCACCATGTTGCCTGTGAAGCGTCGTCTGAAGCAGTGCCTGCAGTACATGGGGCAGATGTCGGTGGCAAGAAATGCAACGCGGTTTCTGTAGCGGTGCACAAGGCGCTCGCCACGGCTGTGGCTGACCTCCATAAGCGGATCGGGGGACTCGCTTTGGGCTTGGGTGTTTTCATGGCATGTGGGAACAACCTGACGTCTTAAAGGGTCGTCCGGGTCCGAGGGGTCGATCAGGGCCATGTAGTGCTCGGTTATGCAAAGGGGAACACTTGTGGGGCCGTCTTTCCAGGAAAGCTCGTCTTCTGTGAGGCTTAGGTATTTTTCCAGCTGCTTGAGCGTTGTTATTGCCATATTATCTGCCTGACAAAAATTAAGGCTGTCGCATCTGCAACAGCCTTCTGACCAAAAACGTTTGAATCAGTTGTTGACTCTTTCCAGATATTCCTTGGTCTCTGTGTTGACGCGGATCTTCTCGCCCTGCTTGATGAAGATAGGAACTCTGACTCTGAGACCTGTCTCTGTGGTGACGAACTTTGTTGCACCCTGGACTGTGTCGCCCTTGATGGCCTCTTCGGCCTCTGCAACAAGGTAGACGACCTTTGAAGGAATCTGGATGTCAAGAATCTCGTCGTTATAGACTGTGCATCTGTATGTCTCGCCGTCCTTCATCAGAAGCTCGTAGCCCTCGAAGTTTGCCATGGGGACTTCGAACTGGTCATATGTGTCGACGTTCATCATGTGGAAGTTCTCGCCGTCGTTGTACATGTACTGGTAGTCCATCTGCTCGACGTTGATGTCTTCGACGCTGTCCTGGCTCTTGATGGTCTCCTGAAGGACCTGTCCTGTTGTGGGGCTCTTGAGCTTAAGTCTGACGAATGCAGAACCCTTACCCGGATTGACGAATTCGCGCTCAACGCAGATGAATGGCTGACCTTTGATTAGCAGTGCTGTACCTTTGTCGATCTGTCCAGCTTTGATCATAAAAATTACCTCTTATGCTTTCGCAGTTTAATACAAATCAGTTTTTGCGAGCTTCATGTTATCATTTTCTACAATTCTTTTTCAAGACATCCCTCTATGCCATATGAACTTCAATGGCCTAACATCTGAGAAAACGGAAAAAGAAGCACATCATCTATGTCTTTGGCGGCACTTTCAACCATCAGAAGCCTGTCAAGGCCTATGGCCACGCCTGAGCACTTGGGAAGCTTTGAAAGAGTCTCGCAGAAGGTGTCATCCACATCAGGAATGACCTTTCCGTTGTCGCTTCTGAGAGATACAAGCTTCTGATATTCGCTTCTGTAGTAGGAGCGGGCTTTTTCCTGATCCGTTTCCTCAAGATAGCAGTTGGCTACCTCAAGGCCGTTAATGTAAAGCTCCCAGCGTCTTCTGTAGTTACCGTTTTCCACAGCAAGGCATTCGATCTGCTTCGGATAATCCGTAAGGCACACGGGATGGTCCTTGCTGATAGAGGTTTCTACGAAGTTTATGAAGATTCTGTTGAAGGTATCGTCCCAGCTTTCAGGGCCAGGGATAGGAAGACCCAGATCCTGGGCTGCCTTTCTCAGGTCTTTGGGATTCTGAAGATTATCAATATCAACGTTTGCATAGCGCTTCATGGCATCTCTGACACTCAGAATCTCAAAATCCTCCAAAACAGAAGCGGGACAGCCGTCCAGGGCTGTTTTGCGGATCATGTCCTGAGTCAGGGCTATGGAGTCCTTTTCGTCAAAACCTACGGTGTAGTACTCAAGCATAGTGAACTCGGGATTATGGCTTTGTCCGAGCTGCTCGCAGTTTCTGAAGCACTTTGAAATCTCAAATACAGATCCCGAACCTGCGGCCAGAAGCTTTTTTATGAAGATTTCGGGGGAGGGAATCATGTACATTTCCCGGCTTCCCTGAAATTCGTTTATGAAGGTGGTCCCGAAGTTGTCTATGGTAGCTTCAGGAATCAGATCGGGTGAAAGGGTGGGAGTTTCCACCTCAAGATAGCCGCGCTTTGTAAAATAGTTTCTGATATTTGCATATAGCAGGCTTCTTGCTTTTGCTGCATTGATGTTCATGCCTTCATGTTAATGGTTTGCCTTACACTTGAAAAGTGTTTATAGTAGTGTCCATGAATCAGTACAACACAGAGGATTGTATCTATGCTCTTGCAACAGCCTGGGCCAAAAGCGCCATTGCAGTAGTCCGCGTCAGCGGAAATGGCTGCATCGCGCAGCTTGCCAAGGCCATAGGAGGCAAGACTGACATCCTTTCAAAACCATCCAACACAGCGCTCTACTGCCGCCTTGTGAGCCCCAAGGACGGTCATCTTGTCGATGATGTTGTGCTGACACTCTACCGCGACGGTCACGGCTACACCGGAGAGGACGCTGCAGAAATCTCATGCCACGGAGGCCTTCAGGTTGTCCGTGAGGTCCTTGACACCATGGCTCAGCTTGGTTTCAGACAGGCCCTTCCGGGCGAGTTCTCCCTACGCGCTTTTTTGCATGGGAAAATGGACCTTACCCGTGCCGAGGCTGTTAACGAGCTTATCAACGCACAGGGAAGCCAGGGCAGAGCCATGGCCTTAAGAAGGCTCAACGGAGATCTTTGGCGCAGAATCGTCCACATCAAGACCACCATTGTTGAGATAATGGGAATAATCGAGGTCCAGCTTGACTATTCTGAGGATGAAATCGGAGAAGATCTGACATTCCCCATGGACAAGCTTGACAGTGCCATTAAAGAGCTTGGCGCAATCAGGGACTCCTACAACACAGGACGCCTGTATTCACAGGGGGCCAAGGTTGTTCTTGCAGGGCCTTCGAATGCAGGAAAAAGTTCCCTTTTCAATCTTTTTTTGAAAGAAGACAGGTCCATTGTCAGCGCTCAGAAAGGTACTACAAGAGACTACATAGAAGCTCTTTGCTCAATAGATGGAATTCCAATCAGGCTCTATGATACAGCAGGCTTCAGAAGTCTTTCTGAAAGCGAGATAGAGGAAGAGGGAATCAGAAGGTCACACAGCCTTGTTGACGGGGCGGATGTGATCATCTACATGGTGGATTCAAGCGATGCTGTTTCGATAGATGATGCTATGGTATCCGATGCAAGGTGCATCCCTGTTCTGAACAAGGTGGATATTGCCGATAAGGATATGAAAGGCTTTGTCAGGCTGTCTGTCACAACAGGCTTTGGCTTTTCCGAGCTTTGTTCCAAGATCAAGGAAAAGCTTACATCAGATCTTAGTGTCTCCGATGAAAGTGCTCTTGTAATTGAAAACGACCGTCAGAGAGAAAACCTCTCAAGGGCATCGTCATCGCTTACGGCCGCCAAGCTTGCGCTGAAAGAGGACCTTCCTTTGGACATAGTCTCAATGGATATCCAGGAGGCCCTTGAGGCTCTTGGTGAGCTTACCGGAGAGGTCACGACAGACGATATTCTTGACAGAATCTTCGGCTCGTTCTGTGTGGGGAAGTGATATGGACTACGATGTGATAGTAATCGGCGGAGGCCATGCGGGAATAGAAGCCTGCCTTGCATCTGCAAGAATCGGCTTTAAGACTCTTCTTGTGACACAGAGCCTTGATGCCATAGGCCGTCTTTCATGTAATCCGGCTGTAGGCGGACTTGCCAAAGGCAACATTGTTCGTGAAGTTGATGCCTTAGGCGGACAGATGGGACTTCTCATCGATGCCACCATGATTCAGTTCAGAATCCTCAACAGAAGACGCGGTCCTGCGGTTCAGGCTCCGCGTGCCCAGGCTGACAAGTTCTCTTACTCGCGTCTTGCCAAGGAGACTTTGGAAAAGCAGGACAATCTTTCTCTTTTCATGGACACCGTTGTTGATATTCTCACCGATTCAAGCGGCCATAAGGCCTGCGGAGTTCTGACTCAGAGAGGAATCAAGTTCACGTCAAAGGCAGTGGTCCTTACAACAGGAACCTTCATGGAAGGCAGAATCTTCATAGGCGAATATGACCATAGCGCAGGACGCCTGGGAGAAGAGG
>JAGBRG010000044.1 GCA_017632495.1 Spirochaetales bacterium | reverse complement strand
TTCTGTGAACCTTGTTTCAGAAAGCGGCGATGCTCTTAAGAATCTTTCAGGAGAGCTTCACACAAGAGGAATCTCGGCAGGTGAGGAAAAGAGCGGAAGCTTCAGCATCGTGGCAAAGGGTAACTCAGGCGATGTTGTCAAGGCAAACATCGTTGTCACAGATGAAGACGGAAACACCTGGAAAGAGCCTGTGACACTTACAATCAAGTAACAAAACGATAATACCAAACGAACCAACTCCTATGACTTCAGGGAGCTGCATCAAGGAGAGCAGCTCCCTGATTTTTTGTCATATCGTCAAAATTATACTATTGAGCTCTTTCTGAGGCGCTCGTCTGTGAAGCAGACTTTGTAGGCGGCAATCATTGCAATGGAGCATAAGAGCCAGCCTGCGGGGTAGCCAAGGGCTATGGGCATGATGGTGTTGCTGATGAAGGAAGCCATGACAAAGAGGTAAATCTGTCTGAAAAGGACAAAAGAGCCCAGCATGGCGGCCATGGGGATTGCAGGCTTTCCTGCTCCGCGCAGGGCTCCTGCGTAGATCTGGTTGAAGCACGGAAGAAGGTAGAACGGAGTCAGATATGTGAGGAACATCGCACCGTAGCGGATGACGCCTTCCTCGCTTGAACCGATGAAGAATCTGACTATGTACCTTGAAGCCGGAATAATCAGGGCAATAAGGACTGCGGTGGATGCAAGCGAAAGATAGAGGCAGGCACTGACGCCCTTTCTGGCTCGTTCTGTTTTATCAGTTCCCAGGTTCTGGCCTACGAAGGTCTGGGTTGCGAATGCTATGGACTGCATGGGAAGGAGTACAAGCTGATCAACCTTGTTATAGGCTGTCCATCCGCCCATGACGTCTGTTCCGAAGTAGTTGATGTAGGACTGCACAAAGACGTTCGAAAAGCTTGTGATGGACATCTGAAGTGCCGACGGAAGGCCGATTCGGAAGATCTTTATCAGCATGGTCGGGTCGATCTTCAGTTTCTTGATGCTGAGTCTGACGACCGATTTTGTCTTAAACAGAACCCAGAAGACAAGTATTGCAGATATGAACTGCGACAGCACCGTGGCATAGGCAACGCCTGCTGTTCCCATCTTGAGGGGAATGACGAACAGAAGATCCAGTATGATGTTCAAAACGGCGCTGACAACCAGAAACAGAAACGGGTGTGACGAGTCTCCAACAGCCCTCAGGATGGCAGATCCCATGTTGTAGATAAGTAGGCCCGAAATTCCTCCGAAGTAGATAGTAAGGTAGATGCTCTGCTCATAAGCGACCTCGGTCGGAGACTTGAGGATTGTCAGAAGAAGCGGAATCAGGGCCATGCCCAGAAGGGTCAGCACCACGCACAGAATCAGAGTCGCAGCCACGAAGGTGTGATTTGCCTTGCTGAGATTCTCCTTGTCATTTGCTCCGAAATAGTGCGAGATAATGACGCTGGCTCCGCTTGAAAAGCCCATGAAGAAGCTGATTGCCAGGTTCGTAACAGGTGAAAGTGTTCCCACGGCAGAGAAGGAATTCTTTCCCACGAAGTTTCCCACAACCCAGGTATCCACCGTGTTGTAAAGCTGCTGAAAGAGCATTCCAAGGATGATCGGGACGGAGAAATTGATGATCTGAGGGACAATGGG
>JAGBRG010000043.1 GCA_017632495.1 Spirochaetales bacterium | reverse complement strand
GGACGCCCCAGACGCTGCGGATGGCTTGATGCAGTTGCTCTTGATTATTCTTCATACCTGAACGGATTCACATCCATTGCAGTCACAAAGCTGGATGTTCTGGACTCTTTTGAAGAGATCAAGGTCTGTGAGGCATATGATCTGAACGGAAAGCTCACCAAGTACCTTCCCGATACAAAGGGACAGGAAGAGGCTAAGCCTGTCTTTAAGACCTTCAAGGGTTGGAAGACAGATACAACAGGCTGCCGCCGCTTTGAGGATCTTCCCAAAGAGGCTCAGACTTATGTAAAGGCCATAGGTGAGTATGCACACTGCAAGGTCTCCTATGTCTCAGTCGGACCTGAGAGAGACCAGATCATTATTCTGTAAGAAAATAGGACGAGACATGGACTTTGGTTTTGACACATTCATCTCACCTCTGACCTGGAGATACGGCTCTGATGAAATGAAGGCCGTCTGGTCGGAGAAGAATAAGCGCCTCCTTCTCAGAAGAATCTGCATTGCTCTGGCCTCAGTTCAGAACAAGGTCGGCCTTGTCTCAGATGAGCAGCTATCCGATCTTAAGGCCCACGCTGAAGATATTGATATCGAGCGTGCCCTGGAGATAGAAAGCACAATCCATCACGATCTTATGGCGGAGATCAGGACTTTTGCCGAGCAGTGCAAAACAGGCGGAGGAATAATCCATCTTGGTGCAACCAGCATGGATGTTCTGGATAACGCCGATGCCCTGAGACTCAGACAGGCACTGGATCTGATTATTGTCAGAACACGTGAGCTCAGAACTGTATTTGCAGAAAAGGCTGAGAAATACAAAGACCTTCCATGCATGGCATTCACACACATCCAGAGCGCAGAAGTCACCACTGTGGGCTACAGGCTTGCTTTGGTTGTCCAGGATCTGGACATATGTCTTAGTGAGCTTGAGAGTCTTCAGATTCTCGAAAAGGGCATGAAGGGCGCTGTAGGAACCAGAGCAAGCTACAAATGTCTTTTACAGGGAAAGTCATTAAGCTCAGAGGATCTGGACAATGAGGTGATGAAGGCTCTGGGTCTTGAAGCTTTTAAGGGCGCCACACAGGTATATCCCAGAACACAGGACCTCAGGGTCATGCATGCTCTGGACAGCCTCTCATGTGCCCTTGCAAAGTTCGCCCTGGACTTCAGAATGCTTCAGAGCACTGCAATAGGAGAGTGGTCAGAGCCCTTCGGAAAGTCACAGGTGGGGTCTTCTGCAATGCCTTTCAAGAGAAACCCGATAAACTGCGAGAAGATCGACAGCCTGTGCCGTTATGTCCATTCGCTTGTTCCAGGAGCCTGGGATAATGCATCGCTTAGCATCCTGGAGCGAACTTTGGATGACAGTGCCAACAGAAGACTCTTTCTGCCGCAGGCATTTTTGGCTCTTGATGAGGTTCTTCTGACAGCAAAGAAGGTGGTAAGCGGAATGAATGTCCATGAGGCCACAATCAAGAGAAATCTTGATGCATACGGAGTGTTTGCGGCTACCGAAAGACTTCTGATGGAGCTTGGACGCCGCGGAGCCGACAGGCAGATGATGCATGAGGTCATAAGAGAGCAGAGCCTCAAGGCCTGGGCATGCGTTCAGGAAGGCAAGGCAAATCCTTTGGCAGACCTTCTGAGTTCAGAGGCCTCGATCTTGAAATTCATGAAAAAAGATGAGATTACACGTTGTCTTGATGCGTCGGACTACTATGGCGATGCCGTGAGGATGACGCAGCAGATTATCGGAAAATAGGGTGTTATATGGGACAGATTACGGGACTTGATTACAAGATTCAGGAAATGGCGGCTAGAATCAAGGAACTCAGGGAGATTGAGGGCCTGACCACATATGAGATGGCGTCCAAGACCCAGACTTCAAGAGAGGAGTACCTTGCATGCGAGTCCGGAACGGGAGATCTGAACTTCACGTTCATTTACAGATGTGCCCTGGCTCTTGGTGTTGATGTAACCGATATAATCGAAGGTCACAGCCCGACACTTAGGTCCTTCACAGTCACCCGTTCGGGAGCAGGCCAGGAGATTTCCAACGCACATGGAATGACCTATTACAATCTGGCCTATGCCTTTCAGAACAGAATCGCAGAGCCTTTGTATGTCAAAAGCCGCTATGACGAGGAAGCCCAGCACAAGGATATTGAGCTTACAAGCCACGACGGACAGGAGATTGACCTGGTCATTTCCGGAAACCTTCTGGTTCAGGTAGGTGAGCACAGGACAACTCTGGGTCCCGGAGACAGTATTTATTTCAGCTCTTCGACTCCTCACGGAATGATTGCCGTAAACGGAAAGGACTGTGAGTTCTACGCCATTGTCATGAACCCCACGGGAGCTCCGATTCCCGAGCTTACTCCTGTAACTTATTCTCCTGTGGCTCTTCAGCCCAGAAGAATAGACGAGGGTGAAAGACTCTGGCACAACTTCATAGACGTTCAGCTCAATAGCAAGGGAACGCCTGAGAAAATCACATTCAAGAACACTGATAAATTCAACTTCGCCTTTGATATCGTGGATGTCCTTGCAAAGAGGAATCCTGATAAGCTTGCCATG
>JAGBRG010000042.1 GCA_017632495.1 Spirochaetales bacterium | reverse complement strand
GCCTCCTTGAAGGCTGCGATGGCAGCTGTCTGGAATGCCATATCTGAAGAATCAACCGGATGCCATGCACCGTCGTTGACGCATACACGCACACCGACAATCGGGAAGTCAAGCTGCGGGCCCTTCTTCATGGCAGTCTGGAAACCCTTCTCGCAGGACGGGATGTACTCGGTAGGAATAGCTCCGCCCTTGACCTCGTTGACAAACTCGAAGTCCTTGGGCTCCTCGTCAGAACCGGGCTCGCTGAGAATCGGCTCGATGTAACCGGCGACACGTGCATACTGTCCGCTTCCACCTGTCTGCTTCTTGTGGGTGTAGTTGAAGTCAGCTCTCTGTGAGATTGCCTCGCGGTATGCTACCTCAGGGGCACCGACTGTGACTTCACAGTTGTACTCACGGCGCATTCTCTCGACATAGACATCCAGATGAAGCTCTCCCATTCCCTTGATGATGGTCTGGTTGCTCTCAGGGTCGACGTAGCACTGGAAGGTCGGGTCCTCTTTCATGAAGCGGTTGATGGCCTTGCTCATGTTGTCCTGGCTCTTCTTGTCCTTCGGATGGATGGCAAGAGAGATGACAGGATTCGGAACGAACATCGATGTCATTGCGTATCTGAGACCTGCTCCGCAGAATGTGTCTCCGCTTGCACAGTCAATTCCGAACAGGGCTGCGATCTCACCTGCTCCGCACTCGTTGATGTCCTCCATCTCAGATGCGTGCATCTTGATAAGACGTCCGATTCTGAAACGCTTTCCGGTTCTTGTGTTGACAAGCTCGTCACCCTTCTTCAGCTTTCCCTGGTAGACTCTGATATATGTCAGCTGGCCGTAACGTCCGTCCTCGAGCTTGAAAGCCAGAACGACAGGAATCTTCTTGTCATCTGCCTCAAGAACGACCTCGCTCTCATTGTTATCAAGATCGAGTGCTCTGTTTTCGACATCACGCGGCTCAGGAAGATACTTTGTGACACCGTCCAGAAGAGGCTGGATACCCTTGTTCTTGTGAGCAGATCCGACAAAGACCGGGCACATCTTCAGAGCGAGAGTTCCGCGTCTGATGGCAGCCTCGATCATCTCGATGGAAGGCTCTTCGCCCTCAAGGATCATGTTCATAAGCTCATCGTCAAAGTCGCTTGCAGCCTCGATCAGCTCCTCGCGCTTCTGCTGGGCCTCTTCGAGCATTGAAGAAGGAATGTCCTCCTCACGCAGAACGTTTCCGTTGGGGCCGTCAAAATAGATGGCCTTCATGCGGATCAGGTCCACAACGCCCTCGAGCTTGTCCTCAAGTCCGATGGGAAGCTCGACCATGACAGCGTTCAGATGAAGCTTCTCCCTCATCTGAGAGACGACACGGTAGGGATTTGCACCGGTTCTGTCGCACTTGTTGATGAATGCGATTCTGGGAACCTTGTAGCGGTCCATCTGTCTGTCGACTGTGATGCTCTGGCTCTGGACGCCTCCGACGGAGCACAGAACAAGAATTGCTCCGTCAAGGACCCTAAGTGATCTTTCGACCTCGATTGTGAAGTCGACGTGGCCCGGAGTGTCTATGACATTGATTTCGTAGCCCTTCCAGTTGACACTGGTTGCGGCACTTGCGATAGTGATTCCTCTTTCGCGCTCGAGTTCCATGCTGTCCATGGTTGCTCCCACGCCGTCTTTGCCATGAACTTCATGGATTGCGTGGATTCTGTTGCAGTAATACAAAATTCTCTCGCTGAGAGTGGTTTTTCCGGAATCGATATGTGCGCTGATTCCGATGTTTCTCATCTTGGACAGTTCTGTTGCCATTTTTTTAAAACCTCGATGTTAAATCTAAAAATTCCTTATCTATAAAAACGTTAGTAACCTATAATAATTTCGAAAAAACATCAATTGAATTTTGTGCACAATCGTAAAAATCTTTTTTTGATTTGTATTCGGAAGCAAGAACACCATTTGCCAAGAAAACCGGCTTTACTACCCTTCAATATCAAAGCCTGCTGCACGAAGCCGTGACACCATGTTATAGGTGTATACTAAAACTTTGTTTACTTGGGAAAAATAGTAGGCAATGTATACTATTTTCTCAAACTAAACCAGTTTTAAGTATACACAAGTTCGTGGTGTAAGTGAGAGATTCCGGCAAATTCATCAGAGAGGGCTGTGATGGCTCAGTACCTTTTCATTTTTCGACCTTAGTTATATGATGTGGACAATTATCCTATATATATTGGTGGAACTATGGACATCGACGTAAAGAACTTTCACCCGTTGGAGGTCAAACTCCTCAGAAACGTCAATCTGGGAGAGGACATCACAGCAGAAAGAATAGTCAGGGAGCTCGACTACAAGATCGGACAGTGCAACCAGGCATTCAGCTGGCTCAGCGCTAAGGGCTGCCTTGAAGAAACAGGCCGCAGGACTGTTGTCACATATGAACTGACTGACCTGGGAAAAACCCAGGCAGAGGAAGGAACTCCGGCCCAGAGGATCTTTGATCTTCTGAAAAACTCGGAGCCGCTGGCACTTCCTCAGATTGCAGAGAAGCTCGGACTGGAGAAGAGCGACATCGGATCGGCATACGGAAGCCTTTCCAAGGCCGGAACATGCGCCATGAATGAGGAGAACAAGGCTTATATCAAGAACGACCAGCTCCCCTCGGATGTTACAGAGACCGCAGAGCTTCTGAAGAAAGGTCTTAAAGGTGCCATCGACGAGAGTTCAATGACAGACCGCGAGAAGGAACTTATGGGCCGCATCTCCAAAAAGCGCGGTGCAGCAGGTTCCCCCTACAAGATGTCTGAAAGCGAGGTTGTCACCTACAGGATGACAAAGCTCGGAGACGAGGCAAAAGAGGCTCTTCTCAAGGCAAACATCACAGGAGAGGAAATCGGAGTCCTTACTCCGCAGATCATAGCAAACGGAAGCTGGAAGACAGCAAGCTTCAGACCATATGGTCTTGATGCACCTGTCCAGCGCCTGATTCCGGGACGCCACAACCCCTATGCCAACTACATCCAGTGGGTTAAGGACAAGCTCACATCGCTCGGATTCGAGGAGTTTGACGGACCGCTTGTAGAGAACGAGTTCTGGAACGGCGATGCCCTGTTCATGCCTCAGTTCCACAGCGCCCGTGACATCCATGATGTCTACTACGTCAAGGAGCCCAGACACTGCAAGGCAATTGAGGAGCCGTGGCTTTCAAATGTCGCCAACACTCATGAGAACGGCGGAAACACAGGCTCCCGCGGCTGGCAGTATAAGTTCGACCACGAGTTCACAAGACGTCAGATTCTCAGAAGCCAGGGAACAGTCCTTTCAGCACACCAGCTGACAAAGGCAAAGGTCCCCGGAAAGTACTTCGGAATCGTCCGTTGCTTCCGCTTTGATGAAGTTGATGCAAAGCACGGTGCCGACTTCTACCAGACAGAGGGAATCGTCATAGGAAAGGAAGCCAACCTAAAGGACCTTCTGGGACTTCTGAAGATGTTCGCAGTTGAGGTTGCAGGAGCTACTGACTTCAAGTATGTTCCGGGCTACTTCCCGTTCACAGAGCCTTCAATTGAGATTCACATCAAGCACCCCGTCCTGGGCTGGTTCGAGATGGGCGGATCCGGAATCTTCCGTCCCGAGGTCACAAAGAGCCTGGGAATCGACGAGCCTGTTCTTGCATGGGGACTCGGAATCGACAGAATGGCCATGATGCACCTCGGAATCAATGACATAAGAGACCTGTTCTCACCGAACATCGACAGTGTAAGGACAAGGAGGGGTAACTGATGCCTAAGTTTGAAACCAAAGAGAAATTCCTTTTCAGCCTTCTTGGCAGAGAATATACAGACGATGAGCTTGAGCAGGTCTTCCCGCGCGCCAAGGCAGAGCTTGATGAGCATGACAAGGCAAACGGAGTCTTCAAGATCGAGCTCAATGACACAAACAGACCGGACCTTTGGTCTGCCATGGGACTTGCAAGACTTCTGAAGAACTACGAAGATCCCCAGATCAGAGAGTATGACTTCTTCTCCTCAAAGTGCTTCACTGCAGACAACAAGGGCCGCGAGCTTCATGTCGGCAGCCGCGCCAAAGAGGTCCGCGAGTTCTCCTGCGGCTTTGTCGCAACAGGAAAGACCGTTGACGAGGATATTCTTCTGACACTGATTCAGAGCCAGGAGAAGCTGTGCTTCAACTTCGGAAGAAAGAGACGCACAATCGCAATGGGAATCTACCGCAACAACCTTATCAAGTACCCCATCCACTATGACGGAGCCGATCCTGATAAGACACATTTTGTTCCGCTTCACATGGAAGAGGATCTGACGCTTCGTGAGATTCTTGAAAAGCACCCCAAGGGACAGGAATACGGCTACATCATCAAGGACAAGCCGGTCTATCCGTACCTCTTTGATGATGCCAACAAGGCCCTGTCCATGCCGCCAGTAATCAACAGCGCATACGTGGGAGCCGTTGAAGTCGGCGACGACAACCTCTTTGTCGAGATGTCAGGCCCGATTCTCAAGGACATTCTGCTCTGCGCATCCATCATGGCCGTTGACATGGCCGACATGGGATTTACAATCGAGCCTGTGAAGGTCGTCTATCCCTATGAGACGGAGTTCGGAAAAGAAATCACCGTCCCCTACTACTTCCAGGGCTCCCAGAGCTGCACCACAGACGACATCAAGCATGTTCTGGGCGAGGACATCAGCGTCGAGGATGCCAAAGAGGCCCTTCTCAGAATGGGTGTCTACAGCGTATCCGAAGGCAACACCATCCACATCACATGCCCCGAGTACAGAAATGACTTCCTGCACCCGGTCGATGTCGTGGAGGACGTCATGATCGGCTACGGACTTGAAAACTTCGAGCCCACAATCCCGCGTGACTTCACCGTCGGACGCCTTACCCCGGCCGAGGAGCTTGGCAGAAAGGTCAAGGACATCATGGTCGGAATGGGCTTCCAGGAGATGATCTACAACTACCTGGGATCCAGACGCGAATACGTTGACAACATGCACATCAAGGGCGACAAGGTCATCATGATCTCCAACCCGATGAGCGAGAACTTCGAGGCCGTGCGCCCGTCGATCATCCCGTCTCTTTTAGAGAGCGAGAGCGTCTCAGGCCACGCCACATATCCTCACAGAATATTCGAGGTCGGAAAGGTTGCCTTCCTTGAGCCGAGCGACAACAGCGGAACGGTTACAAGAAACAACCTGGGCTTCATGAGCGCCGACGGAACTGTGACATTCAACGATGCCAACAGCTTCATCAACACCCTGATGTACTTCTTAAGAGTCGATTACACCTTAAGCGCACCTGAGGATGACCCGAGGTTCATCCCCGGCCGCTGCGCCGAGGTTGTGGTCAAAGGAAAGAAGGTCGGTGTCTTCGGCGAAGTCCATCCTGCAGTTCTTGAGAGCTGGGGATGCTCAATGCCGGCCATCGTAGCCGAAATAGATTTGGACTGCCTGCTGTGATTGACAAAAACCTGTGCGCCGACGCCCTGCGTCTGATGCTTAATTCAAGATTCTTCGAAGAGAAGACGGAAGAGCTCTTCAAAGCCGGACTTATTCACGGCACGACCCACCTGGCCAACGGCCAGGAGGCTGCCCAGGCCGGACTGTGCCTTGCGCTCAAAGAAGGAGACTGGATTGTTCCCACGCACAGATGCCACGGCTTCACAATCTGCAAGGGATCTTCGGCCCAGGCAATGTTCGCCGAGATGTTCGGTTCCCGCCACGGTCTTGCAAAGGGCCTTGGCGGAAGCATGCACATGCCGGATAAGAAGAACTGCAACCTCGGCTCCTCTGCGGTTGTAGGCTCAGGCGTACCGCTAGCCACAGGTATTGCATTCAAGCTCAAGTTCGACAGCACGCAAAGCGCTTCCTTTGCAACATCCACTTCACAGAATCCGAAAAACTGTCCGCCACAGCCTGTTAAGAACATCAGCGTGGCTATTTTCGGAGACGGAGCCTCAAGCCGCGGAAGCGTGCATGAGTCCATGAACATAGCCTCCATC
>JAGBRG010000041.1 GCA_017632495.1 Spirochaetales bacterium | reverse complement strand
ATGGGCTCACGCGATTTCCTGATGTAGACAGGACCGTTATGCTCATAGGCCATCTTGGCAATAAGCATTGCATGGTTTGAGTCACAGGGCTGAAGAACTACCATGTTGGGCAGAGAACGCATGATTCCGATATCCTCTACACACTGGTGGCTTCCGCCGTCTCCGGCTGCTGTGATTCCGCCGTGGCTTCCGACAATCTTCACATTCAGGCGTGAGTAGCACAAACCGTTTCTGATAATCTCATAGGCACGTCCTGATACAAAGACCGCCATGGATGCGCAGAAAGGAACAATTCCGACCTTGCTAAGGCCTGCGGAGATTCCCACCATGTTCTGCTCTGCGATTCCGACATCGATGTACCTTTCAGGAAAAGCCTTCTGAAAAGCAACCGAACCTGTTGTCTTTGCAAGGTCCGCATCCAGTGCATAGATGTCATCATGAACCTTGGCAAGATCGACCAAACCCTCATAGAAACCGAATCTGGTAGCTTCTTTATTTGCCATACTCTACCCCCAGTTCCTTGTATGCAGCGGCAATCTCATCCCCTGCAGGGAGTGCTCCGTGCCACTTCACACCGTTTTCCATGAAGGAAACACCCTTGCCCTTCACCGTATTGGCTACAATGCAATGGGGCTTTCCGGCAGTCTTCTTGTCCAAAGCTCTGAAGATCTGCTCAAAATCGTGACCGTCTATGGAATCCACGACGAAGTTGAAGCTCTTAAGCTTCTCCTCCACGCTGTCAAGCGGATTGGTCTCTTCTGTGGGAGCGCTGAGCTGGAGTCTGTTTCTGTCGATTATGACAGTCAGATTGTCCAAGGCAAATGCATTGGCTGCCATGAAAGCTTCCCAGCAGATTCCTTCCTGAAGCTCTCCGTCTCCGGTAATCACATACACCTGACCCGGACGGCCCTGCTTTTTAAGGCCCAAAGCCATACCGGTTGCGATGCTCAGGCCCTGACCAAGAGAGCCTGTGCTGCAGTCAAGACCGGGACACTTTGTGCTGTCCGGATGTCCCTGGAACGGGCTTCCGTAGCGTCTGAGCTTATCCTTGGCATCCTTTGGGGCAAAACCTATGTCCATAAGAACGGCATAGAGAATGGGGTTTGCATGACCTTTTGAGAGAACGAATCTGTCTCTGTCAGGATCTGTTGCGCCCTTTCCCAGATTCATTTTGTCATAGTAAAGGGCGACAAGAAGCTCGGCGATTGAAAAAGATCCGCCAACATGACCGGATCCTGCCTTGAGGATCATGTCCAGAGTATCTACTCTGAGCTGTCTTGCCTTCTTTGAAAGAAATTCAAGGTCTCTCATCATGCCTTCCCGATGCTTCCGAAGAGATTCATCTTCTTGATGCACATGGCCTTCGTAGCTTCGAGTCCCGGACCAAGGACAGCTCTCGGAGTAAAGCCCTTGCTCTCCTTGTCGCGGTTCTCTTCAAAGTATTTTCTTGTTGCCTCCGTGAAGGCGATCTGACACTCTGTGTTGACGTTGATCTTGGCAACTCCGTTTCTGATGGCCTTTTTGATCTGGTCGTCAGGAATCATCGAACCGCCGTGAAGAACCAGAGGAAGATCCCCTATTTCCTTCTTGATTGCCTCAAGAACATCAAAGTGCAGGCCTTCCCAGTCCGCGGGATACTTTCCGTGGATGTTTCCGATTCCTGCTGCCAGAAAATCAATTCCAAGGTCAGCGATCATCTTACACTGCTTGGGGTCGGCGCATTCACCGCGAAAGCTGCGTCCGTCCTCTTCTCCGCCGATTCCACCGACTTCAGCCTCTACGCTGATGCCTTTTGCATGGGCAAGCCTTACGACCTCTTTGGTCTTCTCAATATTTTCTTCAATGGGAAGTGATGAGCCGTCGAACATGACGGATGAGAAGCCGTTCTCAATGGCATCCAGAGCTTCGGCATATTTGCCGTGGTCCACATGAAGTGAGACAGGAACAGTGATATCGAGGAAGTTGATGAATCCCTGAACCATGTCTGTTATGGTGCGGTATCCGCCCATATACTTGGCGGTTCCACCAGAGACACCGAGGATTATCGGGGATTTAACTTCCTGTGCAGCAAGGAGAAACGCTCTTACGCTCTCCATATTGTTGAGATTGAAATGTCCTACTGCATAATGACCTTTGACGGCATCATCCAGCATTTCCTTAGCAGAAACAAGCTTCATTAATAAGCCCTCCTGATTCTACTCTAGTATTGGTTTTCCGATTTGTAAAGCAAAATTTTAACATTTTTTTGATATAAGTTATCAAAATTTTGTCAACAAATTCTCATTTTTGCAAAAATTCTGATAATTTTGCTGTACAACTTAGCCTTCCTCATGTAAAATTGCGGTATGGCACAAAGATCGCTGATAGAAGAAAGAAGAAACCGTATCCTGGATTACTTAACTACGAACCAGAAAGCTGATGTACATGAGCTTTCGCTGCTTCTCAATGAGACGGAAATCACCATCAGACGTGACCTCATAGAGCTTGAAAAATCAAAAAAACTCATCCGTGTGCACGGCGGTGCCGTTATCAACGAGCAGAAGAAATCCGTCTGGCACACATCCGCAGTCTCAGACAGGCTTGCCAGAAACAGAGACAAGAAAGAGCGCATAGCTCAGTTTGCCGCAACTCTTATTCAGAACGATGAGAGCATCTTCATTGACGGAGGAAGCACAAACCAGATTCTGGCTCCTATGATCAAGGACCTGAACAACATGCTCTTTGTCACAAACTCCCCCGACATTGCAGATATTCTTCTTGAAAATGAAAACAACCGCATCCTCCAGATCGGAGGAGAGCTTACCAGAGACACCCGTCTTACAACAGGTCCTGATGCTGTGGAGCACATCAGAAAGTATTTTGTGGACAAGTTCATCACAAGCGTATCAGGCCTTGATCCTAAGACAGGCTGCTACAGCGCAATTCCGAACGAATCCAGCACAAAGAGGACCTTTGCCACACATGCAAGGGAGACAATTCTTCTGCTTGACAGCAGCAAATTCAACAGAAAGGCGTTCTGCCTTGCATTTGACCTTTCCCAGATTACGACAATAGTCACCGACTCCGATGCCCCGGAAGTTGATATCCAGAGGCTCAGAGCCAGAGGCATAGACGTCTTTGTGGTTTAACGGATAGAGGCTCCGATAAAACCAAGAAACAGAGGATGCGGCCTGTTTGGCCTGCTCTTGAATTCAGGATGGTACTGAACTCCGACAAAGAACGGATAAGAAGAAAGCTCAACTGTCTCGACAAGTCTTCCGTCAGGCGAGATCCCGCTCAGAGTCAGTCCGCACTTCTGAAGAACGTCCCTGTAGTCGTTGTTGAACTCGTATCTGTGTCTGTGGCGCTCTGAGATTTCAGTAGTACCATAGCATTTTTCCATTGTCGTGCCGCTTTTGATGACACAGGGATATGAACCCAGTCTCAGCGTTCCGCCCTTATCTATCTCATCGCTCTGGCCCGGCATGAAATCAATGACCTTGTGAGGACAGTCACTGTCAAACTCTCCGGAGTTGGCATCCTTGATTCCTGCGACATTTCTTGCAAACTCAATCACAGATACCTGCATGCCAAGACATATTCCAAAGTAAGGAATGTGGTTTTCCCTTGCATACTTTGCAGAAATGATCATGCCTTCAATTCCCCTGCTTCCGAATCCTCCAGGCACTATGATTCCGTCAAGACCGCCCAAAACAGACTGAGCGTTCGCCGCATTGATTTCCTCTGAGTCTATCCATCGGATATTCACATGGACCTTGTGATAATAGCCTGCGTGATGAAGGGCCTCGGCCACAGAAAGATATGCGTCGTGAAGAGCCACATACTTTCCCACAAGCCCTATTTCCACGCAATGCCCCGATGTGGCGTTGATTCTGTCCACCATCTGGCGCCATTCGTGAAGATCCGAATCAGGAGCATCCAGCTCAAGCTCGCGGCAGACGACTTCTGAAAAATGAGACTTCTCAAGCATAAGCGGAGCCTCATAGAGGTTCGGAAGCGTGATGTTTTCAATTACACAGTCAGGTTTGACATTACAGAACATGGCAATCTTATGAAAGATTGACTCCTCCAGCGGCTCGTCACAGCGAAGCACTATGATGTCGGGGTTGATTCCCATTCCCTGAAGCTCCTTGACCGAGTGCTGTGTGGGCTTTGACTTATGCTCATCAGAGCCGTGAAGGTACGGAACCAGAGTCACATGGATGAACAGGCTGTTCTTGCGCCCGATTTCAAGAGAAATCTGGCGTACGGCCTCAATGAAGGGCTGGCTTTCTATATCACCGATTGTTCCGCCTATTTCTGTTATCACCACATCGGCATCCGTCTTTCTTCCGACGCTGTACACGAACTCCTTAATCTCGTTCGTGATGTGTGGAATGACCTGGACAGTGGAGCCAAGGTACTCACCGCGGCGCTCCTTATTCAGAACGTTCCAGTAGACCTTTCCTGTTGTGAGATTCGAATACTTATTAAGATCCTCGTCGATGAAGCGCTCGTAATGGCCAAGATCAAGGTCGGTCTCGGCACCGTCTTCGGTGACATAGACCTCGCCGTGTTGATAAGGGCTCATGGTGCCCGGGTCCACATTGATGTACGGATCAAGCTTCTGGGCGGCCACCTTAAGTCCGCGGGCCTTCAGAAGACGTCCCAGCGATGCTGCGGTGATTCCCTTTCCAAGGCCTGAGACAACTCCACCTGTTACAAAGATGTATTTACTCATATTCATCTCCTTTTTCATCAGACAGAGAACAGAAGCTGGTTATAGGTCGGATAAGGCCAGTACTTTGCAGGAATCAGAACCTCGGCATCGTTTACAGAGCTGCGGATCTGCTCCATCAGAGAAAGAACCTCATCATGGAAGAACGAGGCAACATCATCTGGCTGTACTGAAGCAGCCTTATCCAGCGCAGCTTTGAGTTTTTCCTCAAGAGATGACATCTTGCTGTTACAGGACATGAGCTTTTTGCATGTGGTTCTCTCAACGTCGGAAAGTGCACCGTCAAATACGGATTTCATCTCGGCTATAGTTCTGCACATGGCACCTACAAACTCGGAGACTGCAGGAACGATTTCACGCCTTACCATATCAATGAGAGTGTTTGCCTCGATTGAAATGACATTACAGTACTTTTCTACGTAGATTTCCTTTCTGGCTGTCATCTCGGACTTTGACATGACGCCGTGTTTTTCCATCAGCTCGACGTTCTTGGGATCAAGGTAATGCTTT
>JAGBRG010000353.1 GCA_017632495.1 Spirochaetales bacterium | reverse complement strand
TCCTCCGCGAGCAGGCCCAGGACCTTTCCCTTTGGAATCTTCCGGGAAACGACGGCTGTATAGAAACCCTCTGGCCCTCTGACTATGACAGAACATCCAAGAACGAGGTCCGCAGAATCTACAACACCTTCATGTCTCACATGGAGGATCTCAGGAAAAAAGAAATCGACTACAGCACCTTCAACCCCGATTATGACTTCAAGGGAAAAGGCGCCAACATAAATACCGATTTCAAATCCCCTGAAAGGATCATGGGAAAATGTCCGTGTCCCCGTGACGGAGAACAGACAAGATGCTGCAACTTAAAGACGCTGGATGCCGTTCAGCAGTGTGCCTTTGCCTGCGCATACTGCTCGATTCAGAGCTTCTATTCCCAGAACGAGGTCCGTGTACTTTCGGATTTAGGCCAGTATCTGGACAAGATGGTTCTTGAAGAAGGGACCTGGCACATAGGAACAGGCCAGAGCTCCGACTCCCTTCTTCTTGGCGATGACTTTGGAACCCTCAGCGCCTTGAAGGCCTTTGCACGAAAGAATCCCGATGTGGTCATAGAGCTCAAGACAAAAAGCTCCAGAACAGACTGGATAAAAGACGATATTCCCCAGAACATGGTCAGCACCTGGTCTGTGAACGCAAAGACCCCGGCTCAGAAGGAAGAGCATTTTGCAGCAAGTCCCGAAGCCAGGATCAAGGCTGCCTCAAAGTGTGCCCAAAGCGGCCACCTTGTAGGCTTTCACATCCATCCCATGGTTTATTTCTCAGGATGGCAGAACGAATACAGCGACCTTGTGAAGACAATCTGCGACAGTGTTGATCCGAAAAACGCCGTGATGATCGGAATAGGAACACTGACTTTCACAAAGCAGAACCTCAGAACCTTGAGGGAATCGGGACGTCCCACACGTGTGACTCAGATGAGCCTTTCTCCCATCGCGGGCAAGTTCTCCTATGATGCTGAGACAAAAAAGAAGATGTTCAGCCATGTGTACTCATGCTTTCCCAAAGACTGGAAGGACAATGTCTTCTTCTACCTGTGCATGGAGGACCCGCTTCTCTGGAAGCCGTGCCTTGGCCGCTCCTACAGATGCAACAGCGATTTTGAAAACGATATGAAGGCCTTCTATCTTTCCAAGGTACGCCGACCTAAGTCTGTAAATTGATTTTTAATTGACATTAGGATAATATCTGTCAACATGAAACGAAATGATGCCCGTCTTTGCTACGACGTTCCCATGTACAATCAGATCTTCCCGTTTCTGATGAGACGAAGAAGCGATTCACTTGTCTTTCACACAATGACACTTGATGTCACTGAGTGTGCAAATTACATCAGGGCCTACAATGCCACAAAACCCGAACTCAGACTGAAGTTCTTCTATGTCTTCTGTGCCGCTGTCATGAGAATCTTCGTTCTCAGGCCTGAGCTGAACAGGTTCATCGCAGGAAACAGATACTGGCAGCGTAACGAGCTTTCAATGAACTTCGTAGTCAAGGAGAACTTCACAGATGATTCTCCCGAGACAAGCAATCCTTTGAGATTCAAGCCCGAGATGACACTTCTTGAGTATGCGAAGATCATCGACGACTACATCAACGGTGCAAGAAGGGTCTCACAGGATTCGAACTTCACTGATGACACAATCGGACAGTTTCTGCGCTTTCCCACATGGATGGTCTCACTTGCACTCAGGTTCCTGGGCTTTCTGGACAGACACGGCCGCTGCCCACAGTTCGTCCGTGACGCCGACGGCCTTCACACATCGGTTTTCATCGCCAACCTGGGCTCTATAGGCATCGAGGGCGGAAGCCCGCACCACCATCTTTACGAGTGGGGAACCACAAGCATGTTCATCACACTGGGCAGAATGGAGAGAACCCGTGAGTTCGATGACAACGGAAAGGTCATCTCAACCCGCGAGACCCTGCAGATCGGCTTCACCGTCGACGAGAGAGTCACTTCCGGATTCTACTTCATCAAATCCATGGCCATGCTTCAGGATTTCATGAACGATCCCTCGCTTCTTGAGAAGGTCCCCGAGATTCCCAGAGACACAATGACAAAGGCCGAGTTCAAGGCCTTCATGAAAGAGCAGAAAAAACAGAAGAAACTTCAGAAAAAGGCTGCCAAGAAAGCCTCAAAGGAAGCTCAATCTTGAAAGAAGAACGGCAATGCCTGCGCTGCAGGCTGTCTCCGTTCTGAGAACCCTTGAGCCTAAGAGCATAGGACTGTACCCGTTATCGGAAAACAGCTT
>JAGBRG010000352.1 GCA_017632495.1 Spirochaetales bacterium | reverse complement strand
CATGCAGAGCATGATGCAGGAGGAGTATCTTAAATCTCTTGATGGAATCGAGGACGGTCAGCTCGTTACCGGTACTGTTGTTCAGGTCAATAACGAGACAGTGTTTGTTGATGTCGGTTACAAGTCAGAGGGAAGACTCCCGCTTGAGGAGTTCGATGAGGCACCAGCAATTGGTGACCCAGTCACGGTTCTGATTGTTAACAAGGAAGGAAAGGGTGGTCAGGTCATCATTTCCAAGAAGAAGGCAGACGTTAAGGCCAGAGGCGAAGAGCTCAGGAAAGCCGCGGACGACAAGACTCCCGTAGAGGGAAAGTTTGTCAAGGTCATCAATGGAGGATTCGAGGTTGATCTCGGATCAGACTTCTTTGGTTTCTGCCCGCTTTCAAAGGCTGACATCACCAGAACTGAGAATCCGGAGAGTCTCATCGGAGTCTCCGATTACTTCATCATTGAAAAGTTCCACGGCGGAAGCAAGCTCAAGAGCGTTGTTTCCAGACGTGATTATCTTGAGAGAAAGATCAAGGAGAACAAGGAAAAGTTCTTCTCAACAGTCAAGATCGGCGATGTCGTAGAGGGCGTTGTCAAGTCATTCACAAGCTTCGGTGCTTTCATCGACCTTGGCGGATTCGACGGACTTCTTCACCTCAATGACATGTCATGGGGCCACGTAAGCCGCCCGCGTGATTTCGTCAAGAAGGGTGAGAAGATTCAGCTCAGACTGATCAACATCGATCCTGAGACAAAGAAGATCAATCTTTCACTCAAGCACATGCAGCAGGATCCATGGTCAACATTCGAGGACAACTTCAAAGTCGGCGATGTTGTAACAGCTCCTGTCACCAAGATGACAACCTTCGGTGCATTCATCGAGATTGCTCCTGGTATCGAGGGTCTTGCCCACATCTCAGAGCTGAGCTGGACAAAGAGAATCAACAATCCTAAGGAAGTTCTGAACATCGGTGATGTCGTTCAGTGCAAGATTCTTGGTTATGACCTTGATAAGAAGAGAGTATCTCTCGGAGTCAAGCAGCTCATGGACAACCCATGGGATTCAATTGCCGAGCGTTATCCTGTCGGAACAGTTCTTTCAAAGCCTGTCGTCAAGATTACAAACAGCGGTGCATTCGTCAATCTTGAGGACGGAATCGACGGATTCCTCCATGTTGATGATGTTTCCTGGACAAAGAAGATCAAGAGCATGTCTTCATTCTGCAAAGAGGGTGACATCATTGATGTCATCGTCACAAAGGTAGAGCCGGAGAACCGCAGAATCAGACTTGGTGTCAAGCAGATCGAGAACAACCCGTGGCAGACTCTCAAGCAGCAGTATCCGAAGTTCTCAACCATCACCGGAACAGTTTCCAACGTCACCGACTTCGGTGTCTTTGTTAAGGTTCTTGGAGAGATTGAGGGACTTATCCCGAAGTTCGCTCTTGTCGGACCGGATGAGGAGTATACCGATGAGGCTCTGAAGAAGTTCAACGTCGGCGATACTGTCACAGCTATGGTCATGGATGTCATTCCGCAGCAGCAGAAGCTTTCTCTCTCCATCAAGGAGATGAAGAAGCGCGATCAGCAGTCTGAGGTTGCCAAGTACATGTCCAACTCCGATGATGATGACGTCGTCACATTCGCAGATCTCATCTCTTCACGTGAGGACAAGTAAAGATGGCAACAAAGAACCTTCAGAAGGAAGAGCTCACCTCCGAGCAGAAAATAATCGGTCAGGTCTCGACCTTCTTTGAAAAGAACCGCAAACTGATCATAATCGCCGCTATTGTGATTGTTGTTGCCATTGTAGGTGCAATTGTCGCTATCAATGTGGCCAACAGCTCAAAGGCAAAGGCACAGATTAAGATCGCATCTCTTGAGCAGAGATATGGCGAGCTCATCCTTGAGGAGAATCCGGATTTCTCAACTCTGACTTCGGATCTCGAGTCAATGGTCAAGGGTTCATCTTATCCCTCAGTCAAGGCTGCTTATCTTCTTGGTCTTGTAAATTATGAGCAGAAGAATTATTCAGCAGCTCAGTCTTACTTTGAGAAGGCTTATGAGCTGAACAGCAAGATTTATCTGGCTTCTGTTTCACTGATCAATGCTGCTTCCTGTGCAGAGGATCAGGGCAACACAACTAAGGCTCTTGAGCTTTACAACCAGGTTTCTTCCGATTATCCGGAAAGCGGTGTCGCTGCCAAGGCATTGTTCAATGCCGCAAGGATTTATATGCAGCAGGGTAATACTCAGCTTGCTCAGGCATCCTTTGCACAGGTCGCAACATCCTATCCGAATTCAGAGTACGGAAAGCTTGCAAAGAATCTGGCCACCGTTCTCTGATACGGAGGCCTTATGAAAAGCAGACGTCATCTTACAATACTCTTATTGTTGGTGGCGTCTGTTTTTTTATGTCTTGTCGGTTGTGGTATTCCGACATATATCAAACCAACAGT
>JAGBRG010000351.1 GCA_017632495.1 Spirochaetales bacterium | reverse complement strand
GATTATCCTTTTCAAAAGATAAATTAACAAAAAAAATCGGAATAGTACACAAGAAGGGAACCGCTTTGTACGATTCCCCTCTTTCGGACTATATCCAATCATCAAATGAAAGATGCATGCCAAACGGCATCGCAGATTTCATTTGATTTAGTTGACGACTTCGTAGTCGGCGTCGTCTGCTCCGGCATTGCTCGGTCCACCCTGAGGGCCCTGAGGTCCTGCCTGCGGTCCGGCCTGAGGACCTGCACCGCCCTGCGCGTTGGCATTCTTGTACATTTCCTCGGCAAGCTTGTAGGAAGCATTCTGAAGTGCCTCAGTCTTGGCCTTGAGCTCATCGACACTTGCACTCTGGTTGGCAAGAACAGCCTTCAGGTCGGAGAGGGCACTCTCGATGGCAGCCTTGCTTGATGCATCGACCTTGTCTCCGTAATCCTTCATTGCCTTCTCTGTCTGGTAGACCAGGCTGTCGGCATTGTTACGGGCATCGATCTTCTCACGCTCCTTCTTGTCTTCCTCGGCATGTGCCTCGGCATCCTTGACCATTCTGTCAATCTCGCTCTCATCAAGTCCGCTGGAACTCTGAATCTGGATGCTCTGCTCCTTACCGGTTCCGAGATCCTTTGCAGAAACATGGACGATACCGTTTGCATCGATGTCGAATGTGACCTCGATCTGAGGTACTCCACGCGGAGCTGCAGGAATTCCGACAAGGTCGAATGTTCCGAGTGTTCTGTTCTGGGAAGCCATCTCACGCTCACCCTGAAGGACATGGATGCTTACTGCTGTCTGTCCGTCGGCTGCGGTTGAGAAGACCTGGCTCTTTCTGGTAGGAATGGTTGTGTTTCTCTCAATCAGTCTTGTTGTGACTCCGCCGAGGGTCTCGATACCCAGTGAAAGCGGTGTGACATCAAGAAGAAGAACATCCTTAACAGATCCGCCGAGAATTCCTCCCTGAATTGCAGCACCCATTGCAACGACCTCATCCGGGTTGACTCCCTTGTGAGGCTCCTTACCGAACAGTGCCTTGACAGTCTCCTGGACCTTAGGAACACGTGTGGAACCACCGACAAGAATGACCTCGTCAATGTCTGATGCACTAAGGCCAGCATCTCTGAGAGCATTCTGGCAAGGAATCTTTGTCCTTTCGATAAGGTCATCAATCAGCTGCTCGAATGCGGCTCTTGTAAGGGTCATCTGAAGGTGCTTCGGACCTGTTGCGTCAGCAGAGATGAACGGCAAATTGATGTCTGTGGAGGTTGAGTTGGAAAGCTCAATCTTTGCCTTCTCTGCAGCCTCTTTCAGTCTCTGAAGAGCCATCTTATCTGTTGACAGGTCAATGCCTGTGTCCTTCTTGAAGGATGAGACCATCCACTCGATGATTCTCTGGTCGAAGTTATCTCCTCCGAGGTGGGTATCACCGTTTGTTGACTTAACCTCAAAGACTCCGTCTCCAAGCTCAAGAATCGAGATATCGAATGTACCGCCGCCAAGGTCGTAGACTGCAATCTTCTCGTCCTTGGAAGAATCCTTTCCGAAACCGTATGCCAAAGCAGCGGCAGTAGGCTCGTTGACGATTCTCTTGACCTCAAGACCGGCAATCTTTCCGGCATCCTTTGTGGCCTGTCTCTGTGCATCGTTGAAGTATGCAGGAACGGTGATGACCGCTTCTGTGACCGGCTCTCCGAGGTAATCCTCGGCAGTCTTCTTCATCTTCTGCAGGATATTTGCTGAAATCTCCTCCGGGCTGTATTCGGTTCCGCGGATTGCGATTCTGACTGCTCCGTTATTTCCGGAGACCACCTTGTATGGAATCATAGAAAGCTCATTTGGAACCTCGTTGTACTTGTGTCCCATGAAGCGCTTGATTGAGTAGACGGTGTTCTCCGCATTTGTGACGATCTGGTTCTTTGCAGGCTGTCCCACAAGACGATCGCCCTTTGCTGTGAATCCGACGACAGAAGGAGTGGTTCTCTGTCCCTCTGAGTTTGCCATGACGACAGGCTCCGAACCCTCCATAACTGCGACGCAGCTGTTTGTTGTTCCAAGATCAATTCCAATAATCTTTCCCATATATGTTTCTCCTAATTATCTTCAAAAGATTTCCTCTGAGCTAAATTTACTCAGAGCAATCAAAATCGTCAAATTTTTACAGTTGTTTTTTTTCTTTGAGAGACTGCGATGCGGCGAGGCGACAGTGCTCTGTGCACGGCGCCGAGCCAAAGCGCAGAAATCTCAAAGAAAACTCATTCCGGTTTGCCGATTTTGACCTTGGCAGGGCGTATTACTCTGTCGTGTAAGGTATAGCCTTTCTGGAATTCCTCCAAAACTGTCTCCTTGTCCAGGCTCTCATCAACTGCCATCATGCAGGCTTCGTGAAGGCTCGGGTCAAACTCGCTGCCCACAGCTTCTATGGCCTTAAGGCCCCAGTTCTTGTCCAAGGTTGACAGAAGCTGGTCTCTTGTCATCTCAAAGCCTTTGATAAGGCCGTCCAGGTCGCCGCCGTTTTTGGCTGCAGATAAGGCTCTGTCCATATTGTCCAGGAATCCAAGAAGATCCTTGATGAGGTTTTCATTTGAGAACTGGATTGCTTCTTCCTTGTCTCTGATAAGGCGCTTTCTATAGTTTTCAAGCTCTGCCTGACGTCTGAGCATCTGGTCCTTGAGCTCGGCATTGGCCTTCTCAAGTTCGTCGACCTTCTGAGAAAGAATCTCCTCCTGGGAGACCTCCTCTACCTGATCTTCTTCCTGATTATCTACAGACTCCTCGAGCTTCTGATCCTCAAGGATCTCCTGCTCAAGGTTCTTTTCTTTTTCTGCTTTTGATTTGCTCATAGTTTTCCTTCCGATATGTGAAAGTTAATAAGGAGTTTAGTTATCGTCAAGGATTTCAGGACTTGTCGTCTTGGGCCTTATCGTCTTTAGTCCAGCGGCCTGCCTCGCGGCCTTCTGTGAAGGTGTCAAAGTCCATGTCCATTATGTCCATTCCGCGAAGGTCTGTATCGGGCTCTTCCTCAACACCTCCGAAGGATGCAAAATCATCGTTCTCATCATAACCGCCGCCGTAGGTCTCATCCTCGGTCTTGGTGTCCTGTTCAATGTAGGTGTCTCCGCCGTACTCCTCTTCTGTCTTGGGAGTGAATTTGGGAGCCTTGAACTTAGGCCCTGCAGGCTCTGCTTCCTTCTCGGGAACAGGCTCTGCAAGCTCGGCTATCTCGCTCTTGAGATCAGGCTTGCTGATGTCAGATACTTCTTCAGTTTCAGCTTCTGCTGCCTGGGAAGCTTCTGCTTTTGCAGTCACTTCAAGACGCTGGGCAACGGTACGGGCCTCGTCGATTTTATTCTCAAGCTCACCGAAGAACTGCTGCACGGTGTGGATGACCGCCTGGAAAGCGTCATCGAGCTTTCTGAGTCTGAACTCGGTATCATTTGTGGTCTTTGCCTTGAACTCCTCAAAGACCTCACTGCTTTCCTTGTGAAGGCCTTCCATGGCCTCATCCATGCTGCTGTCGGTTTCGCTGACAGCCTGGTTCATGCGGGCGATTGATTCACGCTCAAGCTGAATCACGCGCTGCTCGTGCTTTCTCAGATGCTCGTCGGCATCCTTCATGTCCTGTCTGAAGCCCTCGATGACATCCCTGACCTTATCCAGTCTGTTGACCTCGTCCTGGACTGTCTGGACCTTGTCGTCTGCATCGCTTGTAAGACGTGCAAGTCCGCCCAGAGCCTCTCTGTAGGTCTCCATGGCGTTCTTGAGTCTGACAAGATCCTCGGAGTAGGACTTAAGCTCACCCAACTGGGTGTTGACCGTCTGAATCAGGCTCTTTACCTCGGCATCCTTTTTGGCCACCGTCTGCTCAAGCTCGCTTGCATACTGCTTGAAGGAATTGTCGCTTGCCTCGATGTTTCCCTTGTAGATATCCAGAAGCTTCTTGACGTTTGAAAGACTCTTGCTGCGTTTGTCACTTGCTCTGAGAGTGAAAATGATGATAAGGGTGACTACAAACAGCGCTATGGGAAGAAGCACAGGCAGCATCGAAATAACGTTCATTATCTATCCTCCATGCCTGAGGCAAGCCAGGCGTCAAATTCTTTCCAGCTTCCGAAAACTTCCTTTGCCAGAGGGTAGTCGGACGGCTTCACATTGACCAAGACGGCATCGATTCCCGCATTGTGGGCACCGACAATATCCTTCACGTAACTGTCTCCGACGTAAAGAACATCGCTTGGCTCCATCTTAAGATTATACAGCAAATATTCGAAACAGTGTGCATCCGGTTTCAGAAACCCCGCATCGTCACTTGAAGCCCCGAAATCCACATATTCATCAAGGCCCATGCTCTTAAGCTTTTCGAACATCGGAAAATCGGTGAACACCCCTATTTTCAGTCCGTGTGCCTTGATGCTGCGAAAGGTCTCCCTCACCCCGTCAAAAGGCTCTGTCTTTCTGTAAAGATTCTGCATGGGGTCGTACATCTTGCGCTTGAGACTATCATAGGTCTTTTGATAATCAGACTGCGAAAAGGGCTTTTCGGGCTCTTCTCCTGTTTTGTTCTGTATTATCACAGCTTCGCGCCACCTGAAGGGAATGTCCTGCTTAAAGCTCTTCTGCCAGAGGCGAAAATGCTTTCTCATGCGGTTGTAGCGGGTTACGAAAAACGGATGCCTGAGCCAGATGCTGAGAAGCCTTTTCTGCATCAGAGAGAATGGATATAGGGTTCCGTCAATGTCAAAGCAGATGGCCTTGTATCTCATTTGCCCCGTTTCACCGCCTTACTTTGCTTATAGCTTTCGCGGGCCTTCTTCACGGCATTGGCCTTTGCCTTGGCTCCGACCTTCTTTGCGGCAGGCTTTGCCTTGGCCTTTCCGCCCTTTTGGGCAGGTTTTGTCTCAGGACGCTTGGGGGCCCGGGTTTCCGAGGTCGGTCTTACCTTGGCCTTCTGGCCGAGCTTGTGGTTGCTTTCGCTTCTCTGGCGCTCTCTAAGGTCAATCTCAATGGGAACATCGCCGAACAACAAATCGCGTCTTATGCAGTTTTTAAGATACTGGACATAGGTCTGCGGAAAGTCCTTCTTTCTGTTGATGAAAAAGAGAAACTTCACAGGCTTTGCACTGATCTGGGTTCCGTAATAAACCTTGAAATGGCCTTCAGATCCGCGTGTGGGCTGATAAGCCTCACCCCAGGCCTTGAGGGCATTGTTGAGCATGGCCGTATCCACTCTGCGAGACAGCTGGTCGTTTATCTTCAAGACTGTATCCAGCATCGCTCCGATTCCGTCTGCCGTGGCAGCCGAGATGAATCTTATCGGGGCAAAGTTCAAAATCGGAAACTGGAATCGGACTCTGTCTTCAATTGCCTGCCTTTCATTGGGAAGGCCCTTAAGAAGGTCTGTCTTGTTAAGGACAATGACAACACCCTTTCCTCTTCTGACGATAAGGTTGGCAATCTTCTTGTCCTGCTCGGAAAGGCCCTCTATGGTATCAACGACCAGAAGAACCACGTCCGCATCGTCGATGGTCTTAATGGCTCTGTTGACCGAATAATACTCTACATCCTCTTCAACCTTGCTTTTTCTTCTGATTCCTGCGGTATCCAGGATAGTGAACTCGCGTCCCTTGTAGGAGAAATCACCTTTTACAACATCACGCGTTGTTCCTGCTATGGGGCTTACTATCGAAAGATCCATTCCTGTAAGAAGGTTTGTCAGCGTGCTCTTTCCAGTATTCGGTTTTCCCAAAACTGCAATCTTGATGCTGTTTCTGTCGTCCTCGGCCTGAAGGTCCTCTACGTCCTCAATATCGTCCTCCAAATCGAGCATGCCCATCAGAGTCTCCTCCAAGGCATCGATTCCAAGGCCGTGTGATGAGGAGATTCCAACAATGCGCTGATATCCGAAAGAGAAGTAGTTCCAGATAAGGTCCTCACGTGCAACGTCATCGATCTTGTTGACCACAAGGACAATCTTGTCCGTGTAGGGACGCAGGGTCTTGATCAGCATCTGGTCCTCGGGTGTGACCTCGGTGCAGTCCATCATGAAGAGAATGGCATCGGCATCATCAAGAAGGGAAAGACTCTTTTTTGAGACAAGCTCGTCAAAGCCCTCAAGGTCAAGTTTGACTCCCCCGCTGTCCGTCAGGTTCACGGCATGGCCGTTGAGAATCCATTTTTCGGAGATAGGGTCTCTAGTCACACCCGGGGTGGGGTCCGTAATTGCCCTTCTTTTTCCGATCAGCCTGTTGAACAGGGTTGATTTGCCCACATTGGGTCTTCCGATTATTACCACGTTCTTCATGGGCTCTACTTTATCGTACAAACGCTTTTAATCCAAGTGTTTCAATCTTCTGCCGCCCTTTCTTGATTGAAGAAAACTTAATCAGTAAACTCTATCTGATGGTACGTGCCGTTTTCTTTGATTTTGACCACACTCTTTATTCCCACACTCAGAAGGATATTCCCCAAAGCGCCAGGGATGCTGTGAGATTTCTTCAGAGCAAGGGCATTATGTGCGTTCTTGCCACTGGAAGACACTTGGTGGAGCTTCGGCACTTTCCTCAGGCATTTGAACTTGGCCTTGACGGTTTTGTCACTATAGATGGACAGATCTGCCTTGATAAAGACTTAAATGTTATCAGTTCAAGCCGTCTTGAAGGAGTCCTTCTTGAAAGCCTTGTGAACCTTTTTGACTCAAAGAAAGCCCATGTGATTCTGATAGAGAAAGACAAAATGTATGCAAACACTCCCAAGCAGAGCAGTGACGCTACTATTACACTTATCCGTCACAGCGTGGGAGAGTACACGGGAAAACCCATCTACATGGGCGTGGTTTATATAGAGCCCGAAAAGGAAGCGTGGCTTTCCTCCCTTCTTCCGGGAGGAAGGCTCCTCAGGTGGGGAGCCCCGGGTGTGGACGTAGTTCCCGAAGGCCGTGGGAAACCCGCAGGAATCAAAGCTTTTCTGAATTACTACAACATCCCGGAAACAGACTACATTGTGTTCGGAGACGGAATGAACGATGTGGATATGATAAAAAGCGCACCACTAGGCATTGCTATGGGTAACGGCGCAGAATCTGCAAAAGAGGCTGCAGACTACGTCACAACATCGGTAGATGAGGATGGAATCAGAAACGCTCTTCTCCATTTCGGTCTCATGGTATAATCTATCTTTGAAATGATTGAAGATCTTCAGGACGAACTACAGAAAGACCAGCCTGAGAAGGCAAAGAAAACCCACAGCAGAACAGCTGTGTTGTTTTTCGTCTTTATCGTGTGGGTCATCTATGCCGCAATCATAATCCTCTCCTCCCTGCCCAGAATTCTTGTGGCTGTCAGGGAGTCAGACCTTTCAGGTACGATTTCAAATCTCAAAGAAGTAAGACGCTCAGCCCAGACACGGGATGCAAAGCTTTGCTTTGTCATTCCCAAGGCAGACGGATCTACAACACTTGTTGTCTGTAATCAGAAAATCGAGAAGACCGGAGCCACTGAGTATCACGATGTGATTGAGGGTCTTCTTGCTGGCCCTAAGGAAGAGGCTCTTTCCTCAGGCGCCATCAGCTACATAGGAAAAGGAACTTCACTTATAGGTCTTACTGTCTCTGGAAGCACTGCCTTTGTGAATCTCTCCGAGGCTTTTACCAGCTCCGGAAGCTACTGGGGCCCCAGCGGCCTTGATACTGCATGCAAGCAGATAACAAAGACACTTCAGATTCTTAATCCTGAAATTAAAGATGTGATAATCCTTGTAGACGGCGATAAGCTTGAGATTTGATTCTTGCAAATCGTGCAAATCTTGCACACTTTGCAAATCTTGGAAATCTTGCACACTTTGCAAATCTTGCAAATCTTGCAAATCTTGCAAAACTCTGCAAATTAAGATTTATGCCTTTTAAACACCGCAGTGTTCAAGAAAGCTCTTACAGTCCATACCAAGGCCGCCCTTCAGAAGGGCAAGAAACTCTGTGTTTCCCTTATGGCCCTTGATCGGAGAGACTGTGGCGTTGTAGATTCCCACACCGTCTTTTGAAAGAGCCTCATAGACATTTTCCAACGTGGTCTTAAGAAGCGCGGGGTCTTCTATGACACCGAAAAAGTTCTCCTGCCACTTGGGAACTTCGAACTGAGGCTTGATAAGGGCTACCATCCACGAGCCTCCCACAAGATTCAGAACATGGCTTGCAGCTCCGTTGATGGAGCGAAAAGACAGATCCGCCACAGCGGCATCGGGCTTGGGGTCAAGGTCATTTGGAGACAGAGCCATTATGTTCTGCTTTTCATGGACAATGACTCTCTCATCGCTTCTGAGTTTGAAATCAAGAAGGTTAAAGCCTACATCCACGCTGTGTACAGCCTTTGCTCCGTTTTGAAGAAGACAGTCGGTAAAGCCGCCTGTGGATGATCCTGCGTCAAGCATCACAAGGCCGCTTACATCAAGGCCGAATTCGCTTAAGGCCTTTTCCAGCTTGAAACCGCCCCTTGAGACATATTTGGGAAAGACGACCTCGACTGTGGCACCCTTGGGAAACATCTGCTTGGGGTCGGTGCAAAGCTCTCCGTCCACATAGACGTTGTGACAGCTGACAAGGGCTGAGGCACTATCCTTTGAAAGAGTTTCGTCTTTGAGTCTGAGAAGCTGGATAACGCTTAGCTTTGCCATTTACTCGGCTATCCTCTCTATGCTCAGAGCTTTGCCCGTCTCAGGGTCGCTCTGGATGCAGACTCCGCGAATCTGGGCCACAGTCTCAAGGACCTGTGCCTTAAGCGGCATCTGAGTAAGCTGTCTTTTCAGTGCAATTTCAGGGTCGCTTCCTATGACGCTTCCCTTGGGGCCGCACATTCCAAGATCCGTGATGTAGGCCGTTCCCTGAGGAAGGATTTTCTCATCCAAAGTCTGAACATGGATGTGGGTTCCCACAACGCCTGTGACTTTTCCGTCAAGAAAAAGGCCCATGGCTTCTTTTTCCTCCGAGCTTTCGGCATGAAAATCGACAAAGATTGTCTTTATCTTGCCATCAAGGCGCTTGAGGATATCAAGGGCCCACTTGAAGGGGTCCTCTATGGGCATCATGTTCACCCTTCCTTGAAGATTGATCACGCACACTCCGTCCTTTACAGCATAGCCGTGGCCCTGAACGAGGTTTCCGTAGTTTGCAGGCCTGAGCAGGCATGGCTTTGAATCAAGATAAGGAAGAACTTCCTCCTGATGCCAGATGT
>JAGBRG010000350.1 GCA_017632495.1 Spirochaetales bacterium | reverse complement strand
CCAAGAACAACAAGAAGAACAGGACAGGTGTAGTAGATGTCTGAAAGCGTTCCGGTCTCGTTGCGCTCTTCACTTACGACGATGTTCATTCCGATATCGAACTTACCGGTCTCAACACCAGGTGCGATTGACTCGAAAGGAATCTCATGGAAGATCGGTTTATAGCCGTACTCAACGCAGAAGCGGCAGACAAACTCAACGTCAAAACCTGCCAGGTTACCGTCACTTACGAAGCTGAACGGCTCATAACCGCCTTCGACAGCAACATTCAAGGTTCCGTTCTCACCGGTAAAGACAAAGTCCTTGACTCCGACATTGTCTGTTGCAGGATCAAAATCGGCGATCCAGTACTGATACAGAGAGCCGTTGTCGCCAAGAAGGCCGTTCTCATAGCCGTTTTTGATGAACTCGTTCATCTCACGAAGAAGGCGCTCCTGCTTGTCGTTGTTTCCGATGATGTTGCTTGCGCTGATATAGCCCGGAATCTCCTTGAAGGTGGAAAGCTCCGGGTGGTTGGCCTTATGGACACCGTAACCTACGGCCTCGACAAGATAGGCTGCCACCTTGCCGGACTTCAGAGCCAGAATCATGTCGGTGGGCATGGTGTAATACTGGAACTCGGTGTCAGGCACGCGGGCCTGGATCAGCTCTTCGTAGAGAACTGCAGTCTGAACCCCGATGGGAAGTCCGTTGAAGTCCTCGATCTTCTCGAATTTGCTGGTATCCACTGTGGCAGCGAAAACAGATGTGCTCAGAAGAAGGAGCGAGAAAAGAATAATCAGTGCTTTCTTCATACTCATTCCTCCTCTTCCCACTTGAAGCTCATGTCAATCTGATAGAGACAGCCGTCAGGATCATCTGAAAGCTTTTTCTCTTTCAGGGTCGTAGTCTTCTCGCCCAAAAGAAGCTGGAAGAGCTTACTTTCGGAAGTCTTGGGATCGAAGTACTCCTCGGCCTTGTATTTGATTGACAGATACAAAGTGTCCTGCTTCTCGGAGTACTCGATCTTGACCATGATGAACGGGTTGTCCGAGTAGTTGGCGATGTTGTTGATACAGATTTCCTCGATGGCAAGAGAAAGCTTGGTAAGACGCTCGGCCTCGATGAGAAGCTTTTCACCGTAGCCCTGAAGCTCGTCGTTCATTGCCTCAAAGTTGAACTCAGTGCTATCGATCTTGTAGCTGAGAGTTGTGAGTCTCTGGACGAATTTCCTTGTAAGCTCGTGCTTCGGATGATCGAAGATCTGCTTGGGAGTTCCCTCTTCATAGATAACTCCGTCCGACATGAAGAGCACGCGGTTGGAGATCTTGCGGGCAAAGTCCATCTCGTGGGTGACGATCATCATGGTTCTTCCCGTCTTGGCAAGAAGCTTGATAACCGACTGGACTTCTCCGATCATACTCGGATCCAGTGCACTTGTGGGCTCGTCGAAGAGGATGATGTCCGGATCCATGGCCAGTGTTCTGGCGATGGCGATTCTCTGCTGCTGACCGCCGGAGAGCTCGTCCGGATAGGAGAACACCTTGGTTGCCAGACCGACCTGGGTAAGCAGGTACATAGCCTTGTCAAAGGCTTCCTGTCTGCTTCTTCCAAGCAGCGTGATCTGAGGATTCATAATGTTCTCGATTACTGTGAGATGACCGAAGAGATTAAAGGACTGGAAGACCATTCCCATCTTCTTTCTCACTTCGTTGAGGTTGCAACCTCTTTCTGTGATGTCCTGGCCGTCAACAATAATCTGTCCGCTGGTCGGTTCGGTCAGCATGTTGATGCATCTGAGCAATGTGGACTTGCCCGTGCCAGAAGGTCCGATGATGCTTATCACATCCCCGTTGTTGATGGTAACGTTGATATCCTTAAGAGGAACTGTGTTACCGTCAAACTCCTTTCTCAAATGACGTATTTCAATCATTCTCGTAACCCTAGGTAAAATGGCGTTCGTCACAGGCTTGTCTTTCTTGACTAGGGACGCACCACATGCATTGTTTGTGCCCGCGACTGTGGGGATTCTTGGATATAGTTGGTCCCCGCACTTTACAAGGGCTACCATAAAGTTAAAGGGGGTAAGGGTCAAGCCTTTCGCGAGTATTTTTCAATCATTTTTTTCCGCAGACCTGATACATGCGCTCATCGGAGATAATTGTCGTAACTTCAAGATGCTTTCCGAAGGAAAGAGCAAGGTCTTCTGCGCTGACAAGGCCGTTGGAAACAGAGGCGGCTCCGCCCTTGTGATGGCCGTTGACCTTATCGCGGCTCATTCCGTGCGCAACAGTCAGAATTCCGCCTTTTTTCAGCATTGAGCAGAGGTTGTCCAGAAGGCGCTCCACATCGCAGAAATGTGGAAATGCGTTGTAGATTACAATGCAGTCGAAATCCTTGCCGAAAAAAGTTGTCTCTGCATCCGCACAGACAAAGCTTACATCCTTATCTTTGAACTTGGACGATGCGATTTTTATCATTTCAGGCGAGATATCCACGCCCACAACGCACTTTACTCCCCGATTGATGTAATCGGGAATAAGAACGCCGGTTCCGCACGCAATATCGAGCACTCTGGCCCCGGCACGGACACCGGCGTTATCCAGAATTGTATTGATCACCGTGTCATCGCGCTTAATATCGGCGTCCCATGAGGGAGCGCACATGTCAAAGAACGCGATGACATCGTTTTTATTAATCATACATTCTGTTTAGTTAAAAAATGTAGCTGTGTCAATCTTGTTGTATGCACCTTTGCTGACGCCGAATCTCAAAATCTCGTCTCCGAGCGGAAGACCCAAGAAGACCTGTGTGATTTCGTCCATCTTGGCATAGATGTTGATGTCCTCAAAAAGCTGAGGATAGGCAGTCATTGCCAGGAACCAGGTGTTGATCAGAGCAATCTCATAGTTGGTGTAGTAGGCATTGTACGGAAGCTGGATGTATACGTTGCCGTTTTTCCAAGCCTTTGAGGAATCAAACAGGCTCTTGTCTTCTGCAAGAAGTGGCTTGATGTTCTTGATTGCAGCTGCATCGATTACCATGATGTCCATATCCTTACCGGTGGCCTCGAACTTCTCCTTTTCGATTGCCTGGATTCCCTTTGCTGAAAGGCCAGTGACGGCATTCTTGATGTGGGCAATCTCAAACGGCTTGTAGGTCTGGGCAGTCATAAGATGGTTTGTGGTTCCCCAGTTTCCAAGACCGCAGATGTATACAGCAGGCTTTGCGCTCTCTTCAACAGAAGCAGTTCTTCTGCTGATTTCCTCCTGCTCCTTTTCAATGAAGGAAACAAGATCCTTAGCCCTTTCCTCTTTGTCAAACAGAACGCCCAGAAGTTTCATCGAAGCCTTGAACTCATCTGCAAACACACCGTCGGCACCCGATCTGAGAGTAATTACAGGAATTCCAAGCTGTGCCTGAAGGGCATCTTCTTTCTGAACATCCTCATACTCTGAGATGACTATGTCAGGGTTGCAGGAAAGAATCTTCTCAGCTTCTGCTGTCTGAGCCTGAGGTCCGCCGACTCCGCAGGAAGGAAGAGTCGAGAACTCCTTTGAGAAAGCGATGACATACGGTCTTGCGGCCTGGTCAAACATCTTTGGTCTGTTCTGAAGGCTGATGTTATCAATGTCCTCAACTCCGCAGAGGTCTGCCACATCACCTATGTAGCTGTACATTCTCAGAGCTCCGGCTCCGATACAGACAACTCTGTGATAGCTTCCCGGAACAACTTCGACTTCTCTGCCGATCATGTCCTTAATGACAACAGGCTGAGTCTTTGCTCCTGTTGACTCCGCAACCGGTGTTGCAAAAACCGCTGATACGGCCATGGCTGCGATAATCAGAAAAACGATGATTTTCTTATTCATTTCCCCTCTCCTTGTAATAATGGATATATTGTTCTCCGTTTTCGGTAACTACTCTGGCAGACACCCCGTAGATATCTTTGATTATCGACTCATCAAAAATCTCAGGACCACCGAAATACTTTATTATTCCGTCCTTCATAAAGAAGAACTTATCTCCGAAAAACATAGCCTGATTTAGGTCATGTATTGAAGAAATTACTGTTATTCCCTTTGAATGGGCTATCTTTTTTGCCTCATTGATAATCAGAAGCTCGTTTGCTATATCAAGATTTCCTGTAGGTTCATCAAACACCAGAACCCTTGGCTGCTGGGCCAGTGCCCTTGCTATTGCAACCTTCTGTCTCTCTCCTCCGGAAAGCTCCTGAACGTCACGGCAGGATATTTTATCTAGACCCATCTCAGAAAGAATCTCATCCACAACATCAAGATCCTTCTTGGAAGGTCTGACGGTGTAATAAGAAACTCTTCCTGTAAGAACGCTCTGGTAGACAGT
>JAGBRG010000349.1 GCA_017632495.1 Spirochaetales bacterium | reverse complement strand
CTTACCGTGGATTCAGAGGTTCAGATTGTCTGCCAGATCAACGGAAAGGTCAGAGCAAAGCTCATGATGAGCAAGGATGCCACAAAGGAAGAGATCATCGCAGCGGCCAAGGCCAATGAGAATGTGAAAAAGTACCTTGAGGGTGCGACCATTGTCAAAGACATTGTCGTTCCCGGCAAGCTTGTCAGCTTTGTGGTCAAATAATCAGATTGAAGCTGTAATTTCAGAGGAGGCCTTCGGGTCTCCTTTTTTGTGACTTTTATTAAATATCCAGCTTGCTTTATGCATTGGGCTCTGCTACCATAAAGTGGGCAAACCTAAAAGGGAGAACAACTTATGAAGAAAAAATTGCTTATAATCTCACTAATTCTGATTGTCTGTGCCGCCTTTGCTTTTGCGGATGCGTATCAAGATGTCAACAAATATCTTAACCAAGGTCTTTCCGACGCAAACGTCGCAAAAATCAAGGAGCTTTCTCCACAGCTCACTGAGCAGCAGAAGAAATCAATCTACACCTGGAAAAAAGTAGATGTCGTCTTCCCGTTTCTTGAAAACACCTTCCTCGGATTCGGAAGCGGCTCCTTCAGCCAGAAGGATACAACCCATGGAATCATCTTCCTTGCAGGAGACACTCTTTGCCTCGGCCTTGTTGCCTACAACATTCTCAAAAACGGATGGGACAACTTCATCAACGGTATCACGGGCAAGGGTGGAGTAAGTGACGACATGACATTGGCCAAGGTGGCACTGATCGGAGCTTTGGGACTGAGAGTCTATCAGGCAATCCGACCGTTCACATATTCCAAGAACTACAACGCAAAGCTTAAGGACGCAATCGGGTATAACGAAACAGCCGTAGCACTTCTTCCGACAAAGACAAAAGACGGAATGGGAATGACATTGTCTGCAAAGGTCAGCTTCTAAAGCTGTGAGCCTTTGAGGTAACTGTAGAAGTTTCCCTCTCTGTCCACTATCAGAACCAGAACCATATTATCCTCGACATTCAGATAACGGAAAACCCCAGCCGGGAGGTGTATCTGGCCGGCCATGCTGTCCTGTACAACAAGGCCCGGGTCTCTCAGAAACTCGCTCTCCCAGATGCCGTTTGAAAGAGCAAACGGGCCCACGTCAAAGGACTCACAGATTTTGAACGAGCCTTCCGAAAGATCTGCGTTCTGGATGTCTCTTAAAAGCGAAACATCGTCTATTTTCCTGATATCATCTGTTTTTTCACGTATAGTATCCAATATCAGGCCATAGTTAAGTTGGCCTGTCATCTGTGGGTCCAGATCAGAAAGAAGACTTACAAGATAGCCTTCCTCCTGAGTCATAACCAAGTCGGTTCTCCTATCATCCGGAGAAAGAGCAGCCCCGAATGGGCTCAGATCTCCCAAAGGATAGGCTACAGCCAAAACGGTTCTTCCTGTTTCAACTTCGATGGTGACGGACCTCTGGTCCTGATTGACATGCAGGCTCTTGAGTCCGTCTTTGTCTGTCCACTTCAGCGTGTACCACATCCTTTTTCCCGTGATGTTTTCCCAGGGGTGTTTGGGGATAGTAAGGCGGACTTTCCTTTTCATTGGAACATGTGAACAGGAAAGAAGAATTACCAGAGACACAGTGGCCGCAAGGGCAAGTAAGAATGTTTTTCGTTTCATGCCCCTATATACAGTTTTTTTGTCGAAAATATTCGGCTTTTTGAGAAAAAAACTTTATTTTTCTGCGCTTTTCTTCTTGTAGATGTCCCTGAAGGCCCTCAGGAGGCTACGGATTTCATCACTTCTGTAGTCCGCATAGGTCCACGGAAGGCTCTGAAAGTCATGGTCCTTGTAGATCAAAGTCGTCTCGCCATAGATTCCGTCATGAAGTGGAATGCGATGGGAACGGTCTTTACAGGTTGCAAGAATAAAGGAAGAAAGAGAAAGAACTCCAGGATCCAGATTGACGTGTCGATTCCCCTCTGCTGTGGCAAAGAGCTTCTCCAGCTCATTGGTGCGGATTTTGATATCGGCGAGATCTGACGGGTCAACAAGGTTTTGGAAAAGAAGAAGATACCTCTTGGGCCTGTCTCCCATCTCGCTGTCATAGTAGTCGGTGAAGGAAAAATCCATGCTGGGGCTTTGCATTTCAATGGGCCCGAAGTTCTTCTGAAGAACAGAAAGAAGCTCCGCGCGCCTTTCTTCGGCCGTGGAAAGGACTCCGATTACCAGTGCACACTTCGAATACGCTCTTGCTGTTGCCATACGACAATTGTCGCCATAGCCTCTTCTCTTGTCAACTTTCCTTGATTTGAGTGCAAATGGGCTTTATTATTCTAAGTATGCCTTACTTCTTTGTCTTTTTGGGGAATCCCGGACCTCAATACAGGCAGACCCGTCACAACTGCGGTTGGATGGTCTGCGACCGTTTGTCCCGGGTTCTTCCGCAGCCGGACAACTGGCAGAGCAAATTCCATGGTCTTTTTGCAAAAAGGCAGGATGCCGTGCTTCTGAAGCCACAGACCTTCATGAATGAAAGCGGAATCTCCGTTCAGGAGGCATGCCGCTTCTTCAACATCACAGCAGGCGATGTTGTGGTTGTTCATGACGACATAGAGCTTCCGTTCGGGGAAGTCAGGCTCCAGATGGGAGGTGGATTGGGAGGACATAACGGACTTAGGTCCGTCAGACAGCATCTGGGAACAGATGCCTTCCGCCGTCTTCGCATCGGAGTCGGAAGACCCCCTGCCGTCATCCAGGTCTCGGACTATGTTCTGGGGCGCTTCTCTCCTTCGGAGGAAAGCTCCTTGGACAGAATAATGGACGAGGCTGCCGGAAAACTTAAGGGCCTGATGGGACTTTGATTTTGGAGAACACATGAAGAACAGGGATTTCAGAATTTCAGAAAACAGCCGCCAGGAGATGACATATTCAAAGCCGATGTTCGAGACTTCGGACAAGGCCGACCATATGTACAGACAGGCCCAGGAGGTTTCTTTGGCTTACAACAACAGCCACGAGCATCCTCTTGCAGCCGGAAAGGTCTACACCACAGCGGTCCTTCATCTGATTTATCAGGTGGTTATCTCCACATTCCTCAGAGGCGGCGATGCCGACCCGTTCTCAAGAATCGCAGTCCTTGCTGAAAAAAACAAGGAAACAAAGGAAGTTCTCTCCTTCTACGACAAGAAGTTCCCCACAATGCTCAAAGATCCTTCGGTTCTGAAGGAAGTTGAGACAGTGCGTGCCTTCTTTGTCCACCAGGTCCTTCAGGCAAACCCCGCCCTTCTTGCTGCAACAGGCGACATGCTGGATCAGAGAAAGATGAACTTCCCCGCAGGAACCCAGGCACTGACAGCTCTTATGGGAAGCTATCTGAAAGGAACATCCTTTTCGGAGTCGACAGAAGATGACCTTTTTTCCTTCCTGACGCTGCCTGCCAGGCTCTTTCCTGATTCACTTGCAAAGCAGATTTCATACATTCTCGAACACTGGGACTCTCTTCTTCCGGACGATCTTAAGCTACTTCTTCTCAAGAGCCGCGACTACATGCAGGAAGAGGATAAGCCCCGCTTCCAGGGTCCGGGTCCTATAGATATTCCGGACTACTCTTCTTTCAATGACGACATAGAGTCCTTCACTCCCGACCGCAACTGGATGCCCAACGTCATCATGATGGCAAAGAGCACCCTGGTCTGGCTGGATCAGCTTTCCAAAAAGTATCAGCGCGACATTCATCGTCTGGACCAGATTCCCGATGAAGAGCTGGATGATCTTAAGAACTCGGGCTTCACAGCCCTGTGGCTGATCGGTCTTTGGGAAAGAAGTCCGGCTTCAAAGCGCATAAAGAACCTCTGCGGAAATCCGGATGCAGAGTCATCG
>JAGBRG010000348.1 GCA_017632495.1 Spirochaetales bacterium | reverse complement strand
TAATCCCGAGGGCGTGAACTCTGCCCAGTACTCCCAGCTTATCAGCCAGAACCTCAAGAAGATGGACGCCCAGTACGGCGAGGCCCTTGAGAACACAAAGCAGAGCCTGAGGCAGATTCTGGGCTGAGTTATAATTACTTTTTAATCCTTGAAAACCTAGTAACTTACAGGTTATTATAGTCTCGTCTGTTGACGGAGGTTTTCATGCTTATTTCCACCAAAGGCCATTATGCCATGTGCGTCATGCTGGATCTTGCCGAGCACTATCAGGAAGGCCCTGTCGCCCTGAAAGATATCTCAGCAAGACAAAACATCTCAAAAAAATACCTTGAGCAGATTGTAGCTCTTTTAAACAGACCTGAAATCCTTAAGACAGTCCGCGGAGCCCAAGGCGGCTACATGCTTGCAAAATCTCCTGACAAATACACCATAGCCGATGTTCTGAGACTTTCCGAGGGAAGTCTTGCCCCCGTTCAGAATCTGGAAGACCCTTCAGACGCAGCAGCCGCATCGGACGCCCAGCTTCTGCCTATCTGGCAGGGCCTTTATGACGTCGTCAACGGCTACCTTGAAGGAATCACTCTGCAGAACATTCTGGACCGCAGAATGGAAAGCTATGACTACAGTATCTGAGTTGTCGTAAGTTTTTCACTTTAAATACAAAAGTTTTTCACTTTAAAACATGTTAGGTATTATTTAAAGTGAAAATCTATTTGCGGAAAGTTACATGCTTGAACATTCGTTCCACATTGGGAGTCATATTTATTGCTTTAATAATTATCTCCGGATTCCTGTCCTGGAACACCCTGAATACTTCATCTGCAAAGCCCTGTCCAATATCAGAAACACCTTCAAAATCAAGTTCAATTTCCTTGAACACATTTAACCTGGCACATAATCTTTTGGCCTGGGATCTAGATACCGGATATGTATCAAAAAACTCTTTAATCGGAATACTTGTTTTTGAGAACTCCGCCGTATCTTCATCAGAAAATCTTTCAAGTATTTCCGAAACATTTTTATTGCTTATGTTCGACTGCTTCATAAACACGATGGTCCCCTTTAAGTTCTGCCATCTCTCAAATCCGGGAAACTCCTTAAAGTCTGCGATTATTTCATCGAATCGATTATGTGTAAAAACTTTCCCGCTCGAAAGAACTGCGAACTCATCCAGCAATCTTGATGTGAAAAAAATCCCTTCTCCAGAGTGATTTGCTGAATCTGTTGTGACTCGTCCCTTAAACAGTTCAGCAATAGCATCCTCTATGCTGTCCAGACCGAACCAGTCCTTGATGCTTTTAAAAATACCTACTCCATTGTCATAGATTGTGATGGCCGTATATGAAAGATTAGATAATGCAACACAGGTAGCTTCAGTGCAAAAAGAATGATCTATGACATTGTTCATCATCTCAGTAAACGAAAAATCCCAAATCATTCTGACGTTTTCCGGAAGACCACTTATTAATTCCGGGTAAATATATCTGTCATATATCTTCTGCTCATCATCAAGTTCTTTCTTTTCCCGAAGCAATTTGAATCTATGGACTTTATTTACAATAGAATAGACACCGTTTCGTTTTCGTTCGATATTGCCTTTGTCGATGAGATTGTTCAAGTATCTGTATACGGAGTTTATACTTAAGGAAAAAGCTTCTTTCGTCTTTGTTATTACATCAGGTTCTGAAATGGCTATCTTCTCAAGAATGTAGTTTTCAATTGCATTTCTTTTGGACTTCGAAAAACTCATGACAATGCTCCTAAGTCAATAATACATAGAAAGCTGAAAACTACAAGAATTTTTCACTATAAATACAAAAGTTTTTCACTATAAGCCAGGTTTGACCCGGCTTAAAGTGAAAAACTGATTCAAAAGGAAATCTCTAATTCGGAGAGTTTACACTCAGTCCTGGAAAAGCGGTGTTGAGAGGTATCTGTCACCTGTATCCGGGAGAAGAACCACAATTGTCTTACCCTTGTTCTCAGGTCTCTTTGCAAGAACTGTTGCGGCATATAGAGCAGCACCTGATGAGATTCCGACCAGTATTCCGTCACGTCTTGCAATCTCCTTGCCTGTTGCAAAGGCATCCTCGTTGGAAACAGGAATGATCTCGTCATAGATCTTGGTGTTCAGAGTATCAGGAACAAAACCGGCTCCGATTCCCTGGATCTTGTGCGGTCCCGGAGTTCCCTTTGAAAGAACGGGTGATGTCTCAGGCTCAACTGCAACAACCTTGATCTTCGGGTTCTGTGACTTGAGGAACTCGCCGACACCCGTAAGTGTTCCGCCTGTTCCGACACCGGCTACGAAGTAATCAACCTTTCCGTCTGTATCGGCCCAGATCTCAGGTCCTGTTGTGGATCTGTGTGCTGCCGGGTTTGCCGGGTTCACAAACTGTCCTGGAATGAAGCTGTTGGGAATTTCCTTTGCAAGCTCTTCGGCCTTGGCAATGGCTCCCTTCATTCCCTTGGCACCCTCTGTAAGAACAATCTCAGCACCATAGGCCTTAAGAAGGTTGCGGCGCTCTACGCTCATCGTCTCTGGCATTGTCAGAATTGCTCTGTAGCCCTTTGATGCTGCAATGGCTGCAAGTCCGATTCCGGTGTTTCCGCTTGTAGGCTCGATGATGACAGAGCCCTTCTTCAGAAGACCCTTCTTCTCGGCATCCTCGATCATGGCCTTTGCGATTCTGTCCTTGACGCTTCCTGCAGGATTCAGATACTCGAGCTTTACCAGAACAGTTGCCTCAAGCTCATGTGCCTTTGAATAATTGCCGACCTTCACAAGCGGAGTTCCGCCGACCAGCTCTGTGATGTTTGAAAAGATTCTTGACATATTGTGCCTCCCCATATGGCCATTGCAGCCGTTGAAATTCATTTTCTACTAAACCTACTGGTTTACTTGGTTATGATGATAACGCAAAGCGCAGTCTTTTGTCAACAATCCTGAAAAAATATTTTTTGACTTGTGAGAGAGGCCTCTCAATTCCCTCTTTTTATGTATTGCATCGGCATCGGCTAATTGATAAAATCTATTCTTGGGCATTCGCCCAATTATATTATTCGAGCAAGCTTTAGTTCGATGCCGAATTGTGATGAGTCGAATGGACAGTACTTTCTGTACGGCCATGAGACGAAGCACAAGAGCGGCGCGGAATAAAGATTGCGATCATAGGAGGACGCGTGAGTGGAAGCTGGCAGTAATAGTAGATTATTCGCAGATTCCGACCCTGTGCCTGATCTGGAGTCCTCCGTTAACAAACGCTGAGAAATCCATCTCACACATCGTCACATCTGCATTTGTACTCGTCAACTCTGATAACGTCAGGGAGAATTTGTTATGGCACAGCATAACGTAAGCGTTGAAGAAACCTTGAAGGTATTGGTTGAAAACAAGAAGTACTCAACCGTAAAGGATATTCTGGTCACGATGAACCCATCAGATATCGCATCGATATTTGATGAGCTGGCAGAGGACCAGATTCCCATCATGTTCCGCCTGCTTCCTAAAGCATTGGCAGCGGACACATTTGTCGAAATGGACCCCGATAATCAGGAGCTTCTGATTAAGGGATTCTCGGATACTGAGCTCAAGCAGGTCCTGGATGAGCTGTATGTCGATGACGCTGCGGACATCGTCGAAGAGATGCCGGCCAATGTCGTCAGCAGGATCCTGATGCACGTCACACCGGACAGGCGCCGCGAGATCAACGAGATTCTGCAGTTCCCGGAAAACAGCGCAGGATCGATCATGACCACGGAGTTCATCTCGCTTTCTCCGAACATGACAGTAAGCCAGGCATTTCAGAGAATCCGTGATACGGGCGTGGACAAAGAGACGATCTATACCTGTTACGTCCTTTCCAGATTCAACAGGATTCTCGGCCTCGTCTCGGCAAAGGACCTGATGCTTGCAAAGGATCAGCAGGTTGCGGTGGAGACGTTGATGACGACAAACGTCATCACGGTAAGCACCATGATGGACCAGGAAGAAGTTGCCAAGCAGATGTCAAAGTACAACTTCATGGCACTGCCTGTTGTTGACCGCGACAACAGAATGGTCGGTATCATCACATTCGACGATGCCATGGACGTCATGGAAGAAGAGGCCACCGAGGATATCACGATCATGTCCGCTCAGACCCCGTACGAGAAGTCCTATATCAGGACCTCCCCATGGGAGCTGTTCAAGCACAGAATCCCCTGGCTGATGCTCTTGATGATTTCCGCCACATTCACAGGCCTGATCATCACAAGTTTCGAAAAGGCCCTGTCCCAGCTGGTCATTCTTACGGCCTTCATCCCGATGCTGATGGACACAGGCGGAAACTCAGGTTCCCAGTCATCTGTGACTGTTATCCGTGCAATCTCACTGGGCGAGCTTGATTTCAAGGATCTTGGAAAGGTTCTTCTTAAAGAGTTCACAACAGCCCTGATGTGCGGCCTTGCTCTGGGTATTGTGTGTTTCGGAAAGGTGATTCTTGTGGACGGAATGATCTTCGGCAACATGGCCGAGGCTGTGACCTATTCCTTCCCGCTGGTTGCCGTTGTGGTCAGCGTCACAATGTCACTTACGGTCGTGCTTGCAAAGATGATCGGATGTACGCTCCCTCTGGTTGCGAAAAAACTCGGCTTTGACCCTGCTGTCATGGCAAGTCCGTTCATCACAACAATCGTCGACGCACTTTCACTTCTTGTTTATCTGAAGATAGCAACAACCGTCCTGTTCTGAGGACGGTTGCTTTCTTTGGCAGCTTCAGAAGTACTTTCTCAGCTGGAACGTGTCCTTGAATTCAAAATGCTTCTCAAGGAATTTTGAGCAGAATCCGATAAGCGTTCCGTTGATCAGGGCACAGATTATAGTTCCAAGCTTCACACCGCGGAAAACTCCGAATCCGAAGAAAATAAATGACAGGGCAACTCCCACAAGACAGGAGCAGATGTCATAGCAGGTCTTCACATGGTGGATGTTCCACTTGTATTTGGCAGATATTTCCTTCACAAACAGCTCGTACACCTCAGGTGCTATGTAAGTGTGAAACAATAGCGAGATTCCCATCGAGCACAAAAGCATTCCTATTATGTAATAAAGGACCCTCAAAGCCATGGTGTCCATATTGATGTGGGAAACCAATACCATGCAGAAGTCCAGAATAAATCCGTATATTACCGCCGTCAGGAATGAAAAAAGATAACTTACCTTAAAACGCCTCAGAACAATGATCATGAGAATCAGAACTACCGCCTGCAAGGTGTACTCGGCCATCCCGAAGGTGAAGAAGCTGTATGTCTGAGAAATCTTCAGATGAAGGATATAGGCCGGAGCAACCACCATGGAGACACCGAAATCCGGCTTTTCCATAAAGGCCACCCCAAGAGCGATAATCACTATGCCAATGACATATGAAAGCTCTGTGCTGAACGTTTTTTTCATGTCGGCAATTTTATAATATCTCTAGTAAAAAAGAAACATCC
>JAGBRG010000347.1 GCA_017632495.1 Spirochaetales bacterium | reverse complement strand
TCGGCTATCCTATCACTCCGCAGACAGAGCTTACGGCATACATGGCAAAGCGTCTTCCCAAGATGGAAGGCGGCGTGTTCCTGCAGGCTGAAAGTGAGATCAGCGCCATCAACATGGTCTATGGTGTGGCCGGAACAGGAAAGCGTGTCATGACAAGCTCCTCATCTCCTGGAATATCTCTCAAGCAGGAGGGAATCTCCTATATCGCAGGTTCGGACCTTCCTGCTGTGATTGTGAACGTCCAGAGAGGCGGTCCGGGACTGGGTGGAATCCAGCCTTCACAGTCAGACTATTTCCAGGCTACAAAGGGCGGCGGACACGGAGACTATCATCTTATAGTCCTGGCTCCGAGCTCGGTTCAGGAAATGGCAGATCTGACAAGTCTTGCTTTTGATCTTGCGGACAAGTACCGCTGTCCCGCCATGCTCCTTGCTGACGGAACCATGGGCCAGATGATGGAGCCTGTTGTTCTTCCCGAGCCAAAGACGGGCACGGTCGAAAAGCCGTGGGCCGTCACAGGAACTCAGATGAAGAGAGAGCACAACATCATCAACTCCCTTTATCTGTCTCCGGAAGTCCTTGAGAAGACAAACTTCGAGCGCTACAAGCGCTATGAGACCATTCAGGAAAAAGAAGTCAGATATGAAAGCTATCTGATGGATGATGCGGACTACTGCATCGTTGCCTTCGGTATTGCCGCACGTGTTGCCAAGAATGCCATTACAGCTCTGAGAAACCAGGGCCTCAAGGTAGGCCTCATCAGACCTATCACACTCTGGCCGTTCCCGAGTAAGGCAATCAGAGAAGCTGCCGACAAGGTCAAGGGCTTTGTCAGCGTCGAGCTTTCAATGGGCCAGATGATCGAGGATGTCAGACTCGCAGAGGAGTGCAGGCGTCCTGTTCTGCTTTGCAACAGAGCCGGCGGAATGATTCCCAATGTAGATATGGTCATCTCAAGCATCAATGCCTTGAAGAATCAGGTTGAGGGAGGAAGATAATATGTCAGTAGTTTTCCAGAAACCGAAAAGCCTCACATCCAAAGAACTTCATTACTGTCCCGGCTGTCCTCACGGAATCATCCACCGCCTGGTTGCCGAGGCAATTGATAACCTCGGAATTGAAGGCCGCACAATCGGAGTTGCTCCTGTCGGATGCGCCGTCATGGCATATGATTACTTCACATGTGACATGGTCGAAGCCGCCCACGGAAGAGCCCCCGCAGTTGCAACCGGCCTCAAGCGTTCCCTTCCGGAAGACATCATCTTCACATATCAGGGAGACGGAGATCTGGCCTCCATCGGAATGGCAGAAACCGTCCACGCTGCAACCAGAAACGAAAACATCACCATCATCTTCGTCAACAATGCCATCTATGGCATGACCGGCGGCCAGATGGCACCGACATCGCTTCCGGGCCAGGTCACACAGACCTCGCCGTACGGCCGTGACGTCAAGACCCAGGGCTATCCCATCAAGGTCTGTGAGCTTCTGTCCGCACTGGATGCCCCTTACTACATCGAGCGCGTTGCGGTGAACAACGTCAAGAATGTCCTGAAAGCCAAGAAGGCCATTGAGAAGGCCTTCCGCAACCAGATCGAGGGCAAGGGATTCTCTCTTATAGAAGTCGTCTCCGCATGTCCCACCAACTGGGGCCTGACACCTCAGAAAGCCCTTCAGTGGGTCGAGGACAAGATGATTCCTTATTATCCGCTCGGCGTGTACAAGGACCGCTCAGAGGAGGCAAATTGATGACAACCCAGATTCTTATCGCAGGTTTCGGAGGACAGGGAATCCTGTTTTCCGGAAAGCTTCTGGCATACAAGGCCCTTTCCGAAAACAAGGAGCTTTCATGGCTTCCTTCATACGGCCCGGAGATGAGAGGCGGCACGGCATCATGTTCTGTCACAATCAGTGACGAGCCTGTCGGATCTCCGATTATCGACCATCCGGATGTTCTGATTGTCATGAATCTTCCGTCTCTTGATAAGTACGAAAGCACCGTCAAAAGCGGCGGAATGATCTTTGTGGATTCGACCCTCATCGAAAGAAAGGTCAAGCGTACGGATGTGAAGGCATTCTATATCCCGTCCACCAAGATTGCTCAGGACATGGGTGCTGCGAATCTTGCAAACATCGTCCTTCTGGGCAAGGTTCTGAAAGATTGCCCCGCAATCTCAAGAAGCTATATCGAGGAAGCTCTGAAGAAGGTTGTTTCCGCAAAGCATCCCGAGATGTATGAGATGAACCTCAAGGCAATTGATGCCGGATATTCGTATAATTGACTGTCATTGTCATGTCTATCCCCAGGCCATAGCAGCGCGTGCCGTCAAGGGCGTCTCTGATTTCTATGGCGGGGTGGACAGCTATGGCGACGGCCTTGCCTCCACCGTCAGAACCAAGTGGAGAGAATACGGCGTAAGTCATGCCGTAATCTTTTCCGTAGCCACCAAGGTGGAGCAGGTTGACC
>JAGBRG010000346.1 GCA_017632495.1 Spirochaetales bacterium | reverse complement strand
GTCAGAACGTAGATGTCCGTTTTTTCCGGAACAAGAATGAGAGCAGCGGCGGCTCCCAGACACTCGTCGTCAGGATGCGGTGCAATTACCGCGATTCTGTCATCTTCCCTGAATTTTAATTCTTCTATCATACCTTTTATCCCAAACATGGATATCTTAGCACAACAAAAGAGGTCTCTCAATCATGGTGTCGGACTCTATTACTCTTGATTATCTCTTTGGATTGAATGACAATTAGTCCATGAAGCATCCTAGAAGAATAATCCACACCCTCAGTATCGCATTTGTCATTGCAGCCGTTCTTACGGGCTGTGCAACAAAAACAACCCTTCATAAATCAGACGAACTGGAGCAGCTTGTAATCGACATGGGAGAACAAGCCGAATTGCTTTTCACACGCGGAGACGGATCATTTTTCTACGAAAATCTGCATTCATTACCAATTGATGATACACAATTACCGTCCTACTACGACCTCAGAGACAAAGGTCTTGTTACTCCCGTCAAGGACCAGAGTCCATGGGGTACATGCTTGGCATTCAGCATTGTGGCTGCAAGCGAGTCAAGCATTCTCTCATCGCTTGGGATGACAACAGAATCATACAGAGATAAATATCAGGAAGAACTGGACCTTTCAGAAAGGCATCTGGCATGGTTCACAAACACTCCATTACCTTCGCCGGATGTTTACCCCGAAGGCGAGTGTCCATTTATCCCTTCTCAGGCAGGTGAAGGCGTCAGTCCCATAGGTGGTGAGCATAACCATCCTTTATTAGCAGGTAGCAATACATCATTCACTATTGCACCACTTTCATCCGGAATCGGAATTCTCAAAGAAAAGTATGCCCCCTATACAAACAATGAAGGAACCCTGGATTTGGATGGAGACTGGAGTATTCCGGAAACAGACCGATTCATAAGCAGCTATGAGCTCAAAGATCTCTCGTTCATTCCAAATCTCATTCAGGAAACCTCAGATGGTGAAATAATCTACAGACAAGGAGTTATCGAGGCCATAAAGAAAGAAATCATGGCAGGTCGTGCAATATCAGTGCTTTTATGCGCGGATTCAACCTTGCCAAATTATTCCAAGGAAGACTTACGGAAACTAATGGAAGAGACTCTGAAGGACGACAAACACCTTTCGGAAGACAAACTTGCCTATTATATCGATGCACGAAGCGGTTTTGTTGACCTGAATGCACTTCCTATAGAAGAGATGAGGCAGCTTGTCCTTGACAGACTATTATTGAACGATATGCCACAAGACACATATGACCTTTCTGTCTTCGACCACGACCAACTTGTTACCATATTCTTGTCAGCAGCTTTCGGAGAAACGTACGAGGCGATTATCGAGTATAACAACCGGCAACCATATTTGTCTTTTATCGGCACAGACCCTATAATCTTCGCACAGTATACTTATGAACGGGTTATGCCAACTCATGCTGTGACTATAGTAGGTTGGGATGACAGTTTCTCTGCCGAAAACTGGCCGGAGGGCAGCCGTCCTCCAGCAGACGGAGCCTGGATAGTCAAGAACAATTGGGGTGAAGAATGGGGAAACGACGGCTTCTTCCTTATTTCCTACTATGACCTGTCATTGTGCGATTTCGCCACATTGGAATACTTAATGGATGATGGAGCTGGTTATGATTATTTAATGTACTTGGGTTACGACTACATGAATTCCGCACTCTACTTACCTGCCCTATTTGATGAGCCTGTCTACGCCGCAAACGTTTTCGAAACGGATGAAGACGGCATAATCAATTCCGTTTCGGTTATAACCGGAGACATAGACACAGAAGTGACGGTGTATATCTATCTATTGGATGAAGATGCCACAGAGCCGACACAGGGAAAGCTGCTTCTGACAGCTGATGAATCATTCAGGTTCGCAGGATACCACAGGTTCCCTGTGAATAAAACCTTCGTTCCGGAAGGAAGCACTGTCAGTATTGTCGTAAAAGAGACTGTGCATAATGATGACGGCACAAAATATGCATTCATTTGCAATGGAAACCTGAACGAGGAAGGAGCTATCGCCTACAACGAATTCCATGAGGATGAAGGGACATTTGCCGGAGCATACGCAAAAGGAGTAATCAATCCCGGCGAAAGCTTCATCCGTTTTGAATCCGGAAATTGGATGGACTGGTACGATGTCATCCGTTATGTAAAGAAGCAGAAGAACGGCAAATTCAAGTACATGGAATATGATAACAACCCGATCAAAATCTTCCTTTATCCCGCCGATTGAATTTGGTTGTGCTATTTAGTGGATAGTTTTTCCATGGCAGTTTTTTCATAAAGCTTATTGCTGGAAGCAAAAAACAAGCACGAAATCAAAAATAGACGTTGTAACAAAAGAAGCTTATTATTGTTTATATCAATGAATGGAGGGAGAAACCATGGATAAAAACGTAGTATTAACACCTGAAGAACTGGAAAACGTCTCTGGCGGCGGAGCCGATCGTCTTAGAAGGATAAAGAAAGAAAGACCATCTTATATGGCAGAGGCTTCATTCGATTTTACGACTGGCGATGACCATGAAACTGTTTTTGAGGACGATCAGGGTGACTACCTGACCTGTTGATTCAGACCTGTATTTTTTATAGAGAAAGCACCCGCACGGGTGCTTTTTTTATGCCTCGTTCTCAAGCATCTGGCGCTCTACCAGTTCAGCAAATAGGCCCTTCTTCTTCAGAAGCTCCTCATATGTGCCCTCTTCGGCTATTTTTCCGCCGTCCATGACAAGGATTCGGTCGCAGTGACGAATGGTGCTGAGCCTGTGGGCAATCACGATTCTGGTGCACCCCATGGCATCCAGCGAGTCTGACACCTGCTTCTGGGTCTTGTTGTCCAGGGCGCTTGTGGCCTCGTCAAATAGAAGAAGATTCGGTTTTGGGGCAATTGCACGGGCGATGATCAGCCTCTGCTTCTGACCGCCGGATATTCCTCCCCCACCTTCCGAGATGTATGTATGCATGCCCATCGGCATCAGGCGGATGTCATCGGCTATGCCGGCCTTCTCGGCGGCTTCCCAGGCCTCATCCATGCTCAGATGCGGGGCACAGAGCACAATATTCGAATAGATGTCTCCCTGAAACAGCTGTGCATTCTGGGTGACAGTCCCTATTTTTCTGCGAAGGGACGCGAGATCAAGGTTGTTTATATCCTTGCGGTCATAGAAGACCGATCCCATGTCAGGCTTCTCGAAGCCCAAAAGCAATCTCATCAGTGTGGATTTTCCGCACCCGGTCTTTCCGACAATGGCGACATACTCTCCTTTTTTGACTGACATGGAGAAGTCATCCAGAACCTGAGGCGTATCCTTTGAGTACCTGAAGCTTACATGGCTCATCTCGACAGCACCTGAAAGATGGGTCACAACCTCCTTGCCGTCCGTTGTCTCGGGCTCCGTCTCCAAAAAAGGAGTGGCCATTTCAAGAATGGGTCTGATTTTGGCCGAGGCCAAGGCCGCACTACCGGACAGGGAAGACAATGAACCTATTATCGCTCCATAGGCTGCAGAGAATGCGAAATATGACGACGGAGAGATATGGTTTCTGACTGCGATGAAATAGATTACAATCGTCGAGCAGAGCATTATCGCCGTCTCGATGACGCTGCTGATCTTGATCAGGCGAGGCGGGTTGAATGTGACCTCCATGCTCTGCGCATATAGATTCAGCCACTTGGCAAACAGCCTCTTCTCCGATCCTGTAATCTTGGCCTTCTGGACACCTGTGATCACAGAATAAGCCATGCCTGATTCCTTAGCTTCAAGCTCGAATCTGCGCCTGTTTCTTATGGTCTGCATCCTTGTTGATATGAGAGTGAAAAGAAGGCTCACGATAACTATTATCACAGTTGCGATGGTCAGAGGTCTGGCATAAGAGAATATCTGCGTGAAGTAAAGAAGAGCGGATAAGGCGCTAAGCCCTGTACCAAGAACCAGATTCAGAAGAAGCAAACAAAGCTGGTTCACGGAATTTACTCTGGACCTCAGCTCGCCCGGGCTGTACTGTCTGAAGAAGCTTGCGGGAAGGGACAGAAGACGCATCATCATGGATGCCTGAACACCTACTGATGTCTTCTGGTCTATCCTCTTGCAAAGAAGTTCCCTTATGCTTTTTATCAGTTGCGATGAAAGAAAGATGCACCCGAGACTCAACGCAAATCCGCCCAGGGCCACAGCGCTTCCAGTGTCGACCACAAAACCCGTAATCTGCTTGATCAGAGTGGGAATCATGATGCCTATGACCGTCATAAGCAATGTGGCAAAGACAACTGCTACTACATCCCGGGCAGGTATTGAGTCCTTCATATATGACAGAAGGTCCCTGACTCCCAGCTTCCTGTTAGGAAGCGGTTTGTAGAAGCACAGGGCGTCGGGAGCAAACATCTGGGCTGTTTTGCCGTTCACCCTTCTCTTCTTGCCAGTCTCCGGATCCTTGAAGCTGTACCCGCTGAATGAAGAAGGAATCAGGGCAATAGCAACACGACTGTCTTTCAGATGGGCAAGAATCGGCCCGAAGGCGTTTTTGTACCATTTTCCGGAAAGCTCTATGTCCCTTCTCATGATACCCAGTGGTCTGAGACAGTAATCCAGCCGTTCAGCTCCTTCTTCCATTCCCTGCGGAAGTTCAACCGGCTTCATGTGGTAGAACTTCACAATGTCATCCAGAGAGCTCTTGCTTATCATGTGTGACTCAAGGAACTTCATGGTGTCCTTTTCACCCAGAGACATTGAAACCCTGACAAAAGAGTCCTCTAAAAGCTGTTGGTCGGCTCTTCTTCTTTCTTCTATCTGTTCGTCATACAGTCCCATGTCACACCTACTCATTCACAACAAGATCATGGTAAAGTCCGCCGTTCTTCATCAGCTGGGAGTGAGTTCCCCTCTCCACGATGACTCCATGATCCAAGACGATAATCTCATCACAATCGCGTACAGTCGACAACCTGTGAGCTATGAAGATACAGCTGATTCCACGGTTACTGATTGCGTTTATCACTTCATGCTCGGTCTTTGCATCCAGAGCGCTGGTAGCCTCGTCCAGTATCAGAATCGAAGGATCCAATGCAAGCGCCCTTGCAATCTCAAGACGCTGTCTCTGTCCGCCTGAAAGCTCCATTCCTCCGGATCTGAGCCTATGCTGGTAACCTCCGGGAAGATGACCTATCTCATCATGGATTCTGGCATCTACGGCTGCCATGATCATCTCGAAATCCATAATGGTGTTGTCCCACATTTTAATATTCTCGGCGACCGTTCCCTCGAACAATGTTATATCCTGATCAATCACGGCCACAGAGGCGACCATCACATCATGCGGATACTCATCCCTTCTCTTTCCATCAAACAGAATCTCTCCGCTCCACGGGTTGTACATCCCGGAAATCAGCTTTGATACTGTTGACTTGCCGCTCCCGGAACCTCCGACAAGGGCAACCCTTTTTCCGGGCTCAAGCGTAAGCGAGAATGAACTTATTACCGGTTTATCCAGTCTTGAATAGCCGAATGTCACATCCTTAAGCTCGACTTTACCCTTGAGTTTGGAAAGATCAGCACCCGAAACCGCATCATTGTCCAGAACATTTGGGTCGTCAGGATAGTTCATCACATCCTCGACGCGCTCGGCCTGGGTCCTCATCTCCTGGATGGTCTGACCGGCTTTCACAAGTGTCATGGCAGGAGATAAGAACGCCGACACAAAGCCCTGGAACAGGGATACACCGCCGAGAGTGAACTGGCCTTGAAGGACCATATAGACACCCAAGACCAGGATTGTATAATCGGCAAGCTTCTCAAACAGTTCAGGAAGAATTCCCAGGATATTGAAAGTCTTTGTTGCCTTTGTATCGATTGCGTTTAATGATGCCTGATGCCCTGCCCATTTGCGGAAGAAACCGTTCTCGGCGCCACTTGACTTGATTGTCTCAATCATTGAGATTCCGGTGACCGTGTCGGATTCCAACTGGGCCTCTTCACGAAGTCTCACTCGAGTGATATTGATGCGTTTTTTGGCAATTATCTGGGAAAGAAGGAGGTTTATCACAACGGAAAGGATTCCTACCGCTGTCAGAATCAGGCTCATCCGAAGCATAAGAACCAGATAGACAATCATCATTATGGTGTTCAACAGAACGGGAGCGATGGTATCCACCAAAGTCCCGGCTATGGACTCGTTCATGCCGATTCTCATCTGAATATCACCTGCAAGTCTCTGGGAGAAGAACTCCATTGGCAGATGCAGGACTTTCCACATGTAGGATGTCCCTCCGACAATGGTCATTTTGCCGTTGAGTTTCAGCAGATAAACAGCCCTGATCCAAGCCACAACAAGCTGAACAAGTGCGAGTGCGCTCAGAATGCCTATGAACGGATAGAGCCAGTTGTCGTTCTGCCCTGAAAGAAACCGGTCAATGAAGATTCTTGAAGCCGTTGAGTTTATGATTCCGAAAAGATAGAAGATTATTGTCGTAAGACAAACAAAGGCAAGAGCCGCACCTGCACCCTGAAGGCGCTTTGCGGCGAACTTTCTCATACTTTTCGGTTTGCCCTCTGGTTTGAAAGACTCTGAAGGAACCGGAGTAATGGCAATTCCGGTGAATGACTCGTCAAACTCCTTCCATGTGACCTTCACAGAGCCTCTGGCAGGGTCGTTGATATAGACATTGTTTCCCTTAATGCCTTTGAGAACCACAAAATGGTCCATGTTCCAGTGGATTATGCAAGGAAAGACACCTTCAGCCTTAAGCTCTTCCGGGCTGGTCTTTCTGGCCGTGACGGTAAAGCCGTAGTGCTCGGCCGCAAGATAAAGGTTTTTTGCATTGGAGCCATCGCGGGAGACGCCACAGTCCGATCTGACCTGCTCGAGCGGAATCCATTTGCCGTAGTACGCCATAATCATGGCAAGCGAGGCCGCCCCACACTCAAGGGCTTCAAGCTGCATAATGACAGGGACTTTGGCTATACCCATCAGAGACTACCTCCTGTCTAACAGGAAATCAAGCGGATGGTAAGATGAAAGAACCACCGTCGCGTTGTAAGTCCCGTCCGGCATGTCGGAAAAGACATGGGCCCGCACCCGTCCCATTTCATCCGTAGACACAGTATCTATTTTCAATGTGCGGTTTCCGATCCGGATGGTCTCTCCTTCTTCGAGGTTGCTGCTTCCGAAACCGGATGTCACGACTGTACCGATGCCCTTGTTAAAGCTGACCTGTGCGGAAATTGTCGTTTCAATCGTCGCATTCGCAGCCCAAACGAACAGCCCTATAAGAAGCAGAAGCACAGCTGCAAGGATAATCCAAACAGAGGGGTTGGTGACACGCAGATATTCGGAAAGCCGGTCCGGTGTCGAGATTTTATTCAATGCCTTTTCCCTGTAGAGACTCTGGTCACCCTTCTGTGCCATCTGTTTCCCTCCAAATTTCTGTTTTTCAGATTATACCATATTTAATTCATTAACCACAGTAAGCTGATATACTGTGCATATGATTGGCTACATTAGTTGTTTGATTTCATTTGCTCTCTGTACCTTCGTCTACATCAGGATGCTCAGACGTGAAGAGCCCGGCACTCTTGGCAAAAAGAGCGCTGTTCCCGTGGTCTTGGGCTTCATTGCCCCGATTATCTCGACAGTTCTTGTGATTGTAGTCAACATCATCACCGTAAAGATTACAGGCAGCAAAACTTCAATATATATTCAAAACCCAGTTCTCCGTTCTTTTGCAAAGGCCTTTTTCGGAGCCGGCTTCACAGAAGAATTCATTAAACTGCTGTTTGCCTTGCTTGCCATCGCTATTGTCCGACCGAAAAACGTCTATACCTATGCCCTGATGTTCATCGGTGTAGGATTCGGATTCACGGCACTTGAGGAGATTGTCTACGGTGGAGACAATCTCTTCTCTTCTTTGATCAGAATCCCCGGCTTTGCCCTTCATATGGTGTTCGGAATGATAATGGGAGAGCATCTTGGCCTAGCTCGTTTTAAGAAAAAACAAGGCACAGACGGCTCATCCATACATGTTGTAGCAGCTTTTGTCCTTCCTGTTCTGTGGCACACAGCCTACGATGCAGCAACAGTTGACAATGCAGGACTGGAAACGGAAAACGACATTGCGCTGGTGCTTGCCCTTGTAGTAGGAATCGCATCGATTGTGCTTCAGTTCGTGATGCTGAGCAAATTCAAGAAAAGAAGCAAGAATCTCTGTCAGTTGGAATTCT
>JAGBRG010000345.1 GCA_017632495.1 Spirochaetales bacterium | reverse complement strand
CACTTTGATGTCCTGATTGCGCCGATTCCCATAAAAATTGGTACACGACCTGCAGTCTGGTCTATCATTACATCAAGAATGTCCATCATCTCGGACTCTTCCTGCATGTAGAATTCACCGTTGGACCCGAAAGCCAGAATGGCGCTGACTCCACCGTTAATGACAAAGTCCACATGCTTTCTGAGCTTGGTCTCGTTGAAAGTCTCGTCGTCATTCAACGGAACAGCGATAGGTGGAATGATTCCCTTGATAAAAGCGGTGTCAATTTTTGTTCCCATGTTTCAACCTCAGTACTTTTCGTATTTGATCATCGGGTCGGTGTCGACACTTATGTTGTCGAACTTCACATCCGAGTTGATGACCCTGATTCCCTTGAAATCCGATTCAGGGATACCCGCACACATCTCTGCCTCAAGACCGCTTTCAAGCTCCTTCTTGACCTTGAAAGTGCTGTCTTTGACAACGATGTTCTGAAGCGGCATCTCCGGAAGTCCTGCAAGGAATGCTGCCGCACACCTGCAGTTTTCTGCTGTTACTCTTTCAATCAGAACCTTCCTGATAAGCGGAGTATCCTCTCCTACAGGCTGCTTCTCAAGTGAATAGAGCGCAGGGTCATTGCTTCCGCACCGATAGAACATGTTGATGGAAATCGGGCATATGACATTATCCATGAAAATGTCTGAAGCTACAATATCTTCCATGTGTCCGCCTCTGCCTCTGCGGGTCTTGATTCTGATACCTCTGTCAGTTCCGAGGAATCGGCAGTTTCTCACATATGCACCCTTGACTCCGCTTGCGGTCTCGCTTCCGATGACAAATCCGCCGTGGGCGTTTCTCACCGTGCAGTCCTGGACAAGGATGTTCTCTGATCTCTGAAATCCCATCATCTCCTTTCCGCTTCCGCACTTGACTGCAATTCCGTCATCACCTACGTTCACATCGCATCCGCGGACATCTACGTTCACACAGGACTCGATATCTATTCCGTCTGTATTCGGAGAATCGTACGGATTGTTGATTGTGATGTTCTGAAGAACAAGGTTCGTCACGCATACAGGATGGCAGGTCCAGAACGGGCTTCTTGTGAGGGTGATACCGTCAATTCTCACATTGCAGGAATCAAGAATCTGTAAAAGTGGCGGTCTGAGGAACTGACAGGGTCTTCCGCCGCCGCCCTCGGGCTCGTTCATGTAATTCGGATTGAGCTTTGCAAGCCTCTTCTCACAGTCAAGAATAGTCTCGGCAGGTCTTCCGCCGTTCTTCCAGGACATGATGTGGGTCCACCACTTCTCGCCGTGACCGTCAAGAACTCCAGGACCCTCGACAACGACATCATTTGCTTCCTTAATCAGGAAGCACGGATGCATTGCCCAGCAATTGACACCTTCCCATCTTGTCTTGATAGGAGGATAGGCGTCAAAGTCGTCTGTGTAATCAAAAACAGCACCTTCTTCGAAGATGATGTGTGAGTGCGACGGAACGGCGATGGGGCCGACCTTGTAGTTTCCCTTGGGAATCACAACAGCGGCCTTGAGCGCATTCTCACAAAGGACCTTATTGATGTCGTCATCTTTTTTGAGAGTGTAGCGGGCAGTATTCAGCTGTGCCGGGAACTCAAGCTCCAAGGCAGCTGAGATGAAAGGTGAAACTCCGTGAAGGTTGTCAGTGACCCTCGGCTCGCCTGTTGTGTAGTATTCAAAGTCAGCCGGCCTGTACACAGTTCCTTCAGGAGCAACGCCAAGACCTGCGCTCTTACAGGTGTCGTGAAGATAAAGCTCCCCGTCATCACCGTATGTGACAGAATTGGCGACCATGCCGTCAAAGGCCTTCTTTGCGGCTTCTCTGTAGGAGTCAGCGAAAAATCCCATTCTGTTCATCTTTGCAAAGAAGTAGATGAACATGGATGTGGCTGATGTCTCAAGGTAGTTTGCACCCTGCTCTGCTTTGTCCACGACCTGCCACCACATTCCGCTCTTCTTGTCCTGATACCTGATCAGAGCCGGAGCGACCTTATTTGCAAGAGAAAGGAGTGTTTTCCTGTAGCTCTCGTACTCAGCGGTTACCGGGATATCCTCAAGAAGGTCTGCAAGGGCCATGCAGTACCAGCCCATTGCACGTGCCCAGACTTCCTGGGACTGACCGGTGGTAGAATCGCACCACGGCATCTTGCGTGAGGAATCCCATGCATGCCTTAACAGCGACGTCTTAGGATCATAGGTCTTGTCATAGATCAGCTCGAACTGAGGAATGATGTCGTCAAGACAATCCTTCAAAGAGCCGAACATCTTGCTGTATAGAGCATAAACAGGACCCTGCATGAAAAGACCGTCCAACCACATCTGGTTCGGATAGTGCTTCTTATGCCAGAATCCTCCCTCAGGAGTTCTGGGCTGGCTCTTCAGCATCTGCATGAAGCTGTCAAGAGCCTTCTTATATTTCTTTTCGCCCGTAAGAGCGTACATTTTCAGAGTTACATATCCTATGCGGATATTATCCATGCTGTAGTCCTCGATGCAGAAGTTCTCTACACTTCCGTCTTCGTGGATATAGCTGTCCAGCATGCCTTTGACGTAGTTAAATATTTCCCCGTTTCCCAGTACAGAGGAGGCTTTATACAAGGCCTCAAGCAGAATCGCGGACTTATAGCTCTGAGGTGCATTCTGCGGATTATACTTCTTCATAGCTGACAGGCTCATGCGCTCTGTCATTGTTCTTCTTGCGTCAATCATGATGTTTCCAAAATAGTTATTCAAAAAAAGGGGCTGCAGCATGCACCCGCAGCCCCTTTGTCAAATCAGACTTTCGGTAATCCGAAGATTACAGAAGATATCCGTTCTCCTTGGCATATTCGTAGCCGGCCTTCTCCCATGCGAGACCGCCGATCTTGTCGAACTGCTCGACGAATGCCTTCCAGTTAGCCGGAGTAAGAGCTGTCTTTCCGTTGAGGAATTCGGCAATACCCTGCTGATAGAATGTGTAGACATCTGTGCTCTCTGGAGTCGGCATGCTGTTCTGGCCAGGAGTTCTGGTCCATGTCTTGCCCTGCATCTCGATGAGAACGTCACCGGCGCTCATGCGCTTCTGTGATACTGCTGTGATGTATGCAGGATAGCGGAGAGCTGTCTCCTGTGCGTTGTTGTAGTTGAAGGAGCTGTTTCTGAGCTGGATGTATCTCTGTCCGCCGGCCTTGTTGTATCCGAGGTCGCCGAGAGACTCATCAGACTGCGGGAGTCCGTCCTTGTCCAGGATGTAGTTGACACCTTCCATACCGTAACCGCAGAGCATGTAACCTTCGCCGTAGCTCATCCACTCGAACATCTCGATGATCTTGGCGTGCTTCTCAGGAGAAACATCTGCGTTGATTGCGAAGATTCTGAAGCCCTCTACGAGAGGTCCGACGGATCTCTTACCGGTAGGTCCGATAGGAGCATCGATGACGATGAATCCGCCATCAGGGAAGTTCTTGTCGAACGGGCTGTAGTTGTTCTCTGAAGCATAAGCTGAGTTCTGCTCTCTGAAGACACCGAACTTACCCTGCTTCCAGGCAGCTCTGAAGTCATCCTTCTTATAGGACTGCCAGTTGGGATCGATCAGACCGTTGTCGATGACCTTCTTAAGGAAGACCATGAAATCGTAGTAAGCAGGATCGTGGATTCTGAGGCCGAAGTTAGAGGCTGACATGTTCCATGTTCCCTCAACGCCGAAGGCACCCATCAGAGGCTCGAATCTGCGTCCGGGGTATGCTTCGTATGCAGGATAATCCTCTACGAATGCACCGTAACCGTAGGTGTCGTTCTTGCCGTTTCCGTCAGGATCGTTGTAGGTGAAAGCATAAAGGACATCATACAGCTCATCGAGAGTCTCGGGAGCCTTGAGTCCGAGCTTGTCCAGCCAGTCTTTTCTGACCAGAAGACCTTCGTTTCCTGCATATGCGGAAGGAGTTGCGAAACCGTAGATTCTTCCCTCATATGTGGTGAAGTTCTTTGATGACGGTCCGAACATGACCTTGCTTCTCTCAGGCATCTTTGCGAAGTCATCTGTGACATCAGCAAGCATTCCCTGCTTTACGAGGTCTACCCAGACTGTTCTGTCGACTGTGATGAAGTCAGGAAGCTCGTCTGCAGCTGCCATTGTTCTGACTGCGACGTTCTGGTCATTTGCGTTTGAAGGCAGCATCTGAAGCTGAAGATCGATGCCGAGCTTATCTCTGAGAATCTGATAACCTGCCCAGTCATCTGGAAGGGAACCGACCTCAGTCTGTGTTGCAGCATAAAGCATTGTAATAGTCATGGGACCTGAAGACTTTGTTTCTGCTGCACCCTGTGCAAACACTGCTGTCATAGCAATGAGAGCGACAAGAAGAATAGTAAGTGCTTTCTTCATTTAAATCCTCCGTTAAATGATTTTCCAGTTTTCTATATCCAAAGGCGGACTTCCGCCCTGAATAACCATAGTGTTTTTAATGAAACTCAACCCTTTACAGATCCGGCCAGAGTACCCTTGGTGAAGTACTTCTGGATGAACGGATACGCGAGAATCATCGGAATTGCGCTGATGAAGACCGAAGCGGCCTTGATTGCCTCGATCGGAGCTGTTCCGAACGCATTGGCCTCAAGGTTGTCATTCATGCTTGTTCCGATGAGGATGTCTCTCAGAAGCAGAGGAAGCGGCTTGAGAGAACTCTTCTGCAGATAAAGCAGGGATCTCATGTAGTCGTTCCAGAATGCAACCGCGTAGTACAGTCCGATTGTCATGATGATCGCCTTTGACAGCGGAAGGATGATCCTGAACATAATCTGAAGGTCGTTGCATCCGTCGATGAAGGCGCTTTCCCTGAGGTCATTCGGGATTCCCTCGAAGAACTGTCTCATGATGATCATGTTGTATGTGCTCAGTGCAACAGGCATGAATACGGAAGGAAGATGGTTCGTAAGACCCAGCTTGGAAATAAGCAGGTAGGTAGGAACGACTCCGACGTTGAAGACGTAAGGAACCATTACGAAGATTGTAATCCATTTCTTTCCGGGAACACCCTTTGCAGACAGTGCATATGCCATGGGAATTGTCAGAAACAATGCAACCACGACACCCATGACCATGATCTTGATACTGTTCCAGAAGGAATTCAGGAATCCCTGGTTACCAAGAAGGGCCCTGTAAGCACCTGCCGACCATTTCCACGGAGCAAGGAACATACCCTCGAGATAGCTTCCGATGTATGCAGGCGGTCTGAATGAAAGTGCGATTGTACTCCAGATCGGGATGATAAGGATGATCAGAAGCAGCACCATGAAGATGGTGACACAGATATTAAAGACTCTGTCCGCTGCGGTAGCTCTGACAGCGACACTGTTGTATGTATTTTTCTTTGCCATGTCAGACCTCCTTAGAAGAGAGAGTTCTCAGTGAACTTTCTGGATGCCCAGTTCGAGACATAAAGGAGAGTCATGCCGATGACACCCTTGAAGATACCGGCTGCCGTTGCAAGGCTGAACTTTCCTTCGATTGTTCCTCTGTAGACCCATGTGTCGATGATGTCTCCGACGCTGTAGACCGCAGGGCTGTACAACATGTACAACTGGTTGAATCCGGCATCAAGGATGGTTCCGATCTTCATGAGAAGAACGATGACGATAACAGGCTTGATTGACGGGAGAGTGATGTATTTGACTCTCTGCCAGCTGTTTGCACCCTCAACTATGGCAGCCTCGAACAGTGAACCGTCGATTCCCATAAGAGCAGCGATGAAGATGATGGCACTCCATCCGATCTCCTTCCATGCATCGGAAAGAATTACGATGAACGGGAATGCCGTCGTGTTGGTCAGAAATCCCTTCGGGGTTCCGCCGAACAGCTTGATTATGTCGTTGAAAATTCCCTCACTCGGAGAGAGCAGTGAAAGAAGAATTCCATACATGATAACCCATGAAAGGAAGTGAGGAAGGTAAGACAGTGTCTGGACGACCTTTCTCAGAGCCTTGTGGGTACACTCATAGATTGCAATTGCAAGCAAAATGGACAGCGGAAGGCTGACAATGAGCTTTCCGAAGCTGTACATCAGAGTGTTTCTGATCAGAGACCAGAAATAGTATGAGCTGATGAATGTCTTGAAATTCTGAAGTCCGACCCATTTTCCACCTGTGATTCCTGTTCTCTTGAGAGAGATGAAATCTCTGAATGCAATCTGGGCATTCCAAAGCGGAATGTATCTGAAGATAAAGTAGTAGACTACCGGGATCAACAGCATCATGTAGATATACTTGTGTCTGTTGATCTCAGCCCGGAGAGCCTTGCCCTCGGCCATACGATACTCGGATTTCTTAGCCTTAAGCTGGGCGACAATGCCGTCCTTTTTCTGTTTTAACCTGTCTGCTTCTGCCTGATCATTCTGTCTGACTGCATCCGAAAGACGCTCATCACACGACTTGATCTGCGATTTCAGCCGGTCCATGTCAGCTAAAAGCTGATAGTTTCTGCTGCTAATCATTCGCTGCACACCACCCACGATACGCGGGCAGAATCTCCCTTTATTTCAAGTGTAAGTATAGACAGTGTAAATCCCGCCACTGAGAAATATGCTACTGATTTTTGTACATTTCCGACTTTTTTGATGACCGCAGTTTGCTTGGACTGTAGCCTCTGATCTTCTTGAAAACCCTGCAGAAATAGGCCTGATCCTGGAATCCTGTGGCAATTGAGACCTCGTTTACGGACATTCCAGTGTTGCGCAGCAGGCTTCCTGCAAGCCATACCCTGTAGCGGTTCAGATAGTCCCACGGAGACAGCCCGAGCTCTTTCTTGAAGACTCTGGTCAGATAGTCCTCGGACACGTGGACATCGTCTGCAATCTGCCATCGGCTCAGTGGCAAAGTGGCATGGGTACAGAGGTAGGCCTGGGCTTTCTTGACAATGGCTCCGGTGTGGGTTGCAAGCATATCCGAGCCTCCCAGAACGGCCCTCACACGCATGGCAAACTCCTCGCTTTCAAGCATGCATGAGTTGACAACCACAACGTTGGGGATGTCGATGAGAGAGCCTACCAGGTTGGCGTCTATGAAGTCCGTAACAACGATGGCCGGAATCTGTGAGTTTCGCTTCATGCCACGCATGTTGTTTAAAAAAGTCACCACCGCAGGAGTCTTGTTGGAATACTCGTCCATAGTGATGAAAACCATCTCCGGATCGTGACGGCGGACCATTGAAAGGGCACTTCCTATATCACACGAGATGAACTCAGGGTCCTGAAGCCAGCGGTACAGATCTTCAACCGGAGAGCCGATCTGAAGGACGCTTCTGCCCTTGGCCTCGATTGATGTTCGGATCGAGTCCTCAAGGGTATGTGAATACGGACAGTCGAGGCAGATGAACGGAAGGTTCATGTAGACCTCGTTTGAGACAAGGCTCATAAGACCCGTCAGGGCATTGTAGCCGTTGAAACCCGTATCCCAGAAAATAGCCTCCGTATATGCGGGAAGCCTCTTTTTCTCAGCAAATCTGGACCCGCTGACTTCCTCAAAAACTACATCCTCAAGCTGGAAATCGGGAACCGAGTTGATACAGGCCAGAACGCCGTCATTCCACTGGGTGGAAGGATTTCCGGACAATGTCGGATACGGAAGGACAAAAGAGAACCTTGAATTCTCCACATGGCAAGATCCACCGTGAAGAAGGATTATCTTTCTTGCAAGAAGAAGGCCCGGATCCTCAGGTTTTTCCCTCCACATTCCCGTTCTGTCGATGAAATCAATCTTTAGACCCCGCTTTTGGACAAAGGCCTCAATCTCCGTCCAGTCCCCCATTGATGAGATGAGAATCTCCATGGTCTGCTTCATCTTCTCGGAGTCAATCAGAAGACATGGAAGAGACCTTCTTCCGCTGTAGCATCCGAACTCATAAAGCATGTCACCGATGTTCAGGATGTGACGTTCAAGTTCAAGTTCGCCTGTGCTGCTCAGAGCCAGGTCTATCATCTGGTTTACGCCGGAGACTTTTTCTATGATTGCCTTCTTGGTCCTGGAATCCAGAGCCGAGGCCGATACAATCTCTGAGATTTCGGATAGAGGATCCCTGAGGTTCTCACCTACGTTTGCAAAGAAGTTGGTTCGTGCAGTTTCGGCATCCTCTGCTGCCTTCTGGGCCTTTCGGGTAGACTCGAAAAGCATTGCGCTTCTGAGCGCTCCCGAGACCATGTTTCGGATTTCCTCGCACAGCGCGCCGTCGAACTCGGTCGGCTTCATCAACAGGTAGCCCATGAAAGCCGTCTCCGAGCAGAGCGGAGATACTATCCACACACCCTTATCAAGGATTCCCATGGCGTTTTTCGGAATAATAAGATTATCCGGGAACACCATATCGGTTCCTATCAGGTGTGAATTATCATCGTCCATCATTACCAGATGAATCTTCTCAAAACCCAGCGCCTGGGCATTTTTCTCCAAAACAGAGGCAATATCGTTGACCCTGTTGGATTCAATCAGCTCGTTATTGAAGATATTGAAGCTGTTTCTTCTGGTGCGCTCCTTGAAGCTCTTCATAGCCGCATTGCGGTCAAGAACGGAAGGTAAGATAGTTCCTGCCAGAGCAACTATCACATCCTTTTTGGACTGACTGAGCGCTGTTACTTTGCCGAAGCTGCTCAGGACATTGAAGATGTCAAACACATCCAAGTTTATGCTGCACAAAAACTCCAAAAGGGCTCTGATGTTGGCTTCACTCTGAAATCCCACCACCCTCTCAACAAGGGAGACAGCCTCTGTTCTGGAAACAGAGTACTTCTGAACCAGAAGATCCGATATGTCTGAACTGCTTCTGACATTTTCCCAATCGGAGGAACTCTTACAGCCGCAGCTTTCCCTCAGAACATGAGCCATGGGAAGCTGCTTGTCCCCTACTTTCTTGCCGTTGCAGATTTCCTTCAGAGCCTTCACCGCATCAAGTCCGACTCCAACATACGGGAATCTGACAGTGGATACCGGAACATCTAAAAGCTTTGCCTCAAGAGAATCGTTGAAGCCGCATGCACGGATATCCGTTCCAATTGTAAAGCCGTGCTCTGAAAGAACCTGAGAAGCCTTGTACAGCATCAGGTCGCTGGCACAGATGAGGGTGTCAAAATCCTTTCCAGGGACAAGGTGACGATCTTCAATTAGCTTCCTCATGGCCTCATCTCCGCTCCACCAGGACACAGGATCGGCTACCAGATTCATGTCGCGTGGGAGATTGTGGCTTTTAAGCTGATCAAGGTATGCCTGAAATCTCTCCTCCGCGGCCTTATGGGTCTTGGGACCCCTTATATAGGCAATCCTTTGTGCCCCATGCTCCTCTATGCAGTGTCCGACCAGAAAGCTTGAGCCTTCATAGGAGTCGAACCTTACATCCGGAATATCAGGGTGGGCTTCCGTCTTGCCGTCTATGGTCACCATCGGACGGCCTATCATGTCCTTGAAAGTCTCTAGAACATCCTTGGATCTGACGTTTCCTGTGAGAGTTGAGCACCAAATGATCGAAGCATCAAGATTATCGGAATTAACGAACCTGTAGATATTGTTCTTCATCTGCTCCAAAGTCGAAGGGTCTTTGAGTCTTCCTCCCGGAAACATAACAAGACAGTCTTCCTCGCTGTTCGCAAATTTCTGTGCGACCGAGGGCCAAAGAGAGACTGCTGAACCTGTGAAGACATCAGCAAGAACAAATCCAATTCTCATGCGGACAATTATATATCACGTTTTCCGCACAAGCAAGAATTTGTACAATTCCGACATCAGATGTTCGTTATTATGCTAATTCTTGTATTCTTCACTTGCCGTTATACTGCATGTCCAATAAAATGACCGAAAGAGGAAGTCAATGTCATTTAAGATACCGCTCTGGCTGAGAATCGCCGTTGCAATCCTTCTTGCCGCCCTGCTTATCGCCGTCATTTTCATCGGCGGAGGAATGATTCTGGACATCTGGGCTCAGAATCACTGAAAAGCAGTCTCCCTATATATAAGAGGTTGCCCGTCTTGACTAAATCCCCCATATTCAGAGATACTCTCTGCAAGAGTTTCAACATGGATTTATTTGATAAGTTTAACGATACCACAAGCAATTATCATCGCTCACTTGAAGTGAGATCACTTGGTTTGTACCCCTATTTCCACTGCCTTGAATCCAGACAGGCCCCCGTGGTCACAATGGAAGGCAGACGCATCATCATGCTGGGGTCAAACAACTATCTGGGACTGACATCACAGCAGGAAGTCATCGACGCAGGAATCGCCGCACTTCAGAAGTACGGAACAGGCTGCTCGGGTTCAAGATTCCTCAACGGAACACTGGATCTGCACCTGAAGCTTGAGAAGGAGCTTGCACAGTTCCTTCACAAGGATGCCACAATGACTTTCTCCACAGGGTTCCAGAGCAACCTCGGAATCCTCAGCTGCATCTGCACAAAGGGTGATTACATCATCTGCGACAGAGAGAACCACGCAAGCATCTATGACGGTGCAAAGCTCTCCTACGGCGAGATGAAGAGATACTACCACAATGACATGGACTCTCTTGAGCGTGTTCTCAAGAAGCTCGGTCCGGATGCTCCCAAGCTCATCGTCACAGACGGTGTCTTCAGCATGAGCGGAGATATCGCAAACCTTCCGGCCATCGTGGATCTTGCCAAGAAGTACAAGGCCCGCATCATGGTAGACGATTCCCACGGAATCGGAACTGTCGGTGAAGGCGGAAGAGGAACAGCTTCCTACTACGGCCTTGAGGATGAGGTGGACATCATCATGGGTACCTTCAGCAAGTCCTTTGCAAGCCTCGGAGGCTTTGCCGCTGCAAATGAGAAGGTCATCGACTACATGCGCCACATGTCACGTCCGTTCATGTTCTCCGCAAGCCTTACTCCTGCAAACACAGCATCTGCACTGGCAGCTTTGGAGTATCTCATTGCCCATCCGGAGCTCAAAGACCAGCTCAGAGAGATTTCAGAGTACCTCGAGTCCGCTCTGGACAAGCGCGGAGTCAAGTACAAGAAGACCCAGACTCCTGTCATCCCCATCTACACCACCGACGGCAACACAACACTCAAGATCGTCCGCGAGCTGTATGATGAAGGCGTGTTCGTAAATGCAGTTCTCCCGCCGGCAACAGCCGAGAACGAGTGCCTTATCAGAACAAGCCTCATGGCAAACATCACAAAGGATCTGATTGACGAGGCAGCCGATAAGATTGCCCTGGTTCTTAGCAGAAATCTTTAATCAATATAAAGATACAAAAACAGCGGCTTGTTTTGGGCCGCTGTTTTTTTGCTCTTTTGTCAGATATTCTTTGTTCTCAGGGCGCGGATTGCATTCAGGACGGCAATGACCATGACACCAACATCCGCAAAGATGGCAGCCCACATATTGGCAATTCCCAAAGCTCCCAGAATAAGGCATGAGAACTTCACAAACAGAGAGAATGCGATGTTCTGACGGACGATTCTGATGCACTTGGCTGAAATCCTCACAGCCTTCGCAATCTTCAGCGGGTCGTCATCCATAAGAACAACGTCAGCTGCCTCAATTGCGGCATCAGAACCCATGGCACCCATTGCAATGCCTATGTCGGCACGTGTCAGAACAGGAGCATCATTTATACCGTCTCCGACAAAAGCAATCACCTTGTT
>JAGBRG010000344.1 GCA_017632495.1 Spirochaetales bacterium | reverse complement strand
CTTGGTCATGAGGTGACTCTCTTCAACCGCGGAACACGTAAGGATGCTGACACAAGCGGTGCAAAAAGAATAATCACCGGTGACAGAACTGTCCCCGGGGAGCTGGAAGCAAAGCTCAACGGCCTTGAGTTTGATGCGGTAGTGGACATGATATCGTTCAACGAAAACGATGCCAAAGCCACTCTTGATGCAATAGACGGGAAAGCCTGCCATATCATCTTCACTTCCAGCTGCGCAGTTTACAACACCCCGGATAGGATGCTTCCCATTTCTGAGGATACTGCAACGCTCAGAACGGACGATTCTTTCCCATACGGTTTTCATAAGGCCAACATGGAGCGCTATATCCGTAGCCGCAAAACAGAGGCCCAGATTACCATCATAAGGCCATCTTTGACATTCGGAGTGGGTTGTCAGAACATCGGAATTCTGAGACAGAATGCCAACATCGCAAGAAGAATCATGGAAGGAAAGCCCCTTGTCATGATGGGAGACGGGACCAATCCGTGGACTTTCACGTTTTCTCCTGACCTTGCCAATGCGTATGTAAGAAGTCTCTGCAATCCTTCCACATTCGGGAAAACCTTTCATATCACTTCGGGCTTCGTAAACCTTTGGGAGGACCTTTACACCACGGTGGGAGATATTGTCGGAAAAAAGCCCAAGATAGTCCATGCTCCTGCAGACATGCTCAATAAGATTGACAGCACCCTTTTTGCCCACCTTAACCTTGAGAAGAAGTATTTCGGAATCTTTGACTGCAGCAATTTCAGGAAGGCAGTTCCTGAGTGGAAGCCCCAGTATGACCTGAGGCGCGGAATGGAGATGATCTGCTCTTGGTGGAAGGAAAACGGTTATCCGTTCGACGAGAAGAAAGACAGGCTTGAGACGGCCATCTGCGACGGTATTGCAAAGGCTACCGAAGAGATTAAAGCCGCCTACGAAAACATCTAGTTCCAGCCCTGCATTCTGTCCAAGACTCCGTAGAGGGCAAGATAAGGCTCATCTATAGTTCTGACCTGTGAACCCAGCTCTTGAAGTTTCAAGGAATTCTCGTTTCGCGGGAAAGAGGGAAGTCCGACTCCGTTCGGGTCGCCTGAAGTGATGAAGTTTTTCCAGTATGAGTTCATCGTCTTTGCAAGGTCGCGGTCTGACTTGTCAAAGAGCTTGGAATTCTCCGGAATTCTGTTAAAGGCATAGATAAGCTCTCCGCTGTGCCAGCTGGAAAGCATTCCGTTTGACTTTGTAAAAAGGTATTCATATGTCGGAATGCCCTGTTTGACCGCAAGGCGGTTGAGGCAGTAGTGCGGATAATTGAAGAACACGGCTCCGTAAATTTCTGCCCAGTACCTATCGGCTTCCTCATTGGTCTTTGCCGGATAGATGGAAAGAACGTCATCGGCGAATTTGCCGAAGTATGCTCGGACCTTGGATTCAAAGTTTTTCATGTTTGCATGGCTGAAAATGATGAAAGGACCGCTTTCTTTGTCATTAAAGCCATGAAGAAGAGCCTCTGCGTTATGAATTCCTTTAAGCTTCATGTTGTGAGGAGTATCCTGGAAGACATAGCCGTCTACTGTCAGATGGTGCTGCGTGTACATCTCGCCGACGATGGTCTTTGCATCAAGCTTTCTGAGGTCCTCCACATCCTTACATCCGTATCTGGATCTCAAGTCATTGCCGGATGCAATGGCCTCGTCAAGCAGTCTGAACGAGTGCGGTGGGGCAACCGGTGCAAGTGTGCTGGATTCCAAAATGGCCCGTTTGAAGAGGCCCTTTGCAAGAGGAGTTGTGCACAGGGCATCGATACACACAGATCCTGCACTTTCTCCAGCGATTGTGACGTTATCGGGATTTCCTCCGAAGGCTTTGATGTTCTTCTGAACCCACTTGAGGGCAAGAATCTGGTCAAGAAGGCCGTAGTTTCCGGTAGTTCCGTCCTTGGCAAGAAGAGATCTGTCTGCATAGAAGCCGAAAACGCCCAGTCTGTAGGCGATGGTCACAACCACAACGCCTTCTTTGGCAAAACTTGTTCCGTTGTATTCTGAAGACCAGCTCTGTCCTGTCTGAAGCGTTCCTCCGTGGATATAGACCAGAACAGGAAGGTCATGGCAGTCTCCGACAGGCTTCCACACGTTCAGATAGAGGCTGTCCTCGCTTACAGGAGGAATCCAGTTGTCCTTAAGCGAGATCTTGTAGTCGTGATAGCCGATGATGCGTACAAGCGAGTCATAAATCGGAAGGTTCGTCACCTGCATGGACATTGGTGCGAACTTGTCGCAGGCAAGAACTCCGTCCCAGGATTCGGCTTCCTGGGGAGCTTTCCATCTGAGTTCTCCCACAGGAGGCTTTGCATACGGGATTCCTGCATAGACTTCGACCTGGCCGTTTGCGGTACTGACGCCTGTTACAAGACCGTTATCAGTTTTAACAGGTGATGTTACGACCGGATTTCTGTCTTCTGAGGCTGCAATTGCCTTCACTGGGGGCCATGTGGCAAAAAGAACTGCGGAAAAAAGGGCTGCATAACGCAGCCATCCGACCAGTTTCAGATACCATGGCCTCTGAAGTAGCACCTTTATATAAAGAACAATGAAGGCAAAGGCTATGATTGCAAGAAGAACCCAGCCTAAAAGTGTGTTCTTGTTAAGCTCAAGAACGGCAGCGAATATAAGTGTTAGAAATGAGAAACCAATCCAGAATAATGTGCGCATGAGTTACTCGTATATTGGCTCGAAGTCACTGACATCGTGTCCGCAGAGCGGGCAGATGAAATCCGGCGGAAGAACGCTTTCCTTGTACTTATAACCGCAGATCTTACATCTCCAACCGACGATTTTCTTCTGTACAGGGGCTGCTGCCTTAGGCTTTACGTTGTTCTGATAATCGTTATAGGTAAGAGGGGCCTTGTCGCTTGTACGAACGGCATCATCCACCTCTGCGATAAACAGGGTGTGGCTTCCAAGATCCTGGCTGCTGACAACGTGGCAGCTTATGACTGCACAGGTCTGGGAGGGTAGATAAGGAATGCCTTTTTCATCCACAG
>JAGBRG010000343.1 GCA_017632495.1 Spirochaetales bacterium | reverse complement strand
GCCGTGTTGAAGTTGAGTGTCGCAGTATCCTCGGTGACCTTCGTGATTGTCTTGTTAAGGCTTCTGAGAATCTCAATCGGGGCCTTTTCCTCTGTCAGGGGTTTCTCGTCGGCAAGACGCCAGAGTCTGTCGATGACGCGCCAGACACCTGCGATTCCTGTTGTTGACCATGGTTTTGAGACCTGAAGCGGACCCATGAACATCTCGTACAGTCTCATGGTGTCTGCGCCGTACTGGGCAATGACCTCATCAGGGTTGATGACGTTCTTGAGGCTCTTGGACATCTTGGCGATGACCCTCTCAAGGACCTCTCCGCTTTCCTTGTCAACAAAGACGCCCGGCTCCTTTTCAACAACCTGGTCTGCAGGAACAAGGGACTTGTTCGGCTTCTGGTAGGCAAATGATGTGATCATGCCCTGGTTGACCAGTCTTGCAAACGGCTCGGGAGTTGAGACAAGGCCAAGGTCATAAAGGACCTTGTGCCAGAATCTTGCATAAAGAAGGTGCAAGACAGCGTGCTCGGTTCCTCCGATGTAGAGGTTGACCGGCATCCAGTACTTTTCCTTATCAGGATCTACAAAGGCCTTTTCGTTCTTCGGGTCGATGTATCTGAGATAGTACCAGCAGGAACCTCCCCACTGAGGCATTGTGTTTGTCTCGCGTTTTGCATCAGAACCGCACTTAGGGCACTTGCAGTTTACCCAGCTGTCGATGTTGGCAAGAGGGCTCTCTCCTGTTCCCGATGGCTGATAGCTCTTGACCTCGGGCAGTGTAAGAGGAAGCTCTTCTTCCGGAACAAGGACAGTTCCGCAATGAGGACAGTGGATGAGGGGAATAGGCTCTCCCCAGTATCTCTGGCGGCTGAAGATCCAGTCGCGCAGCTTGAAGTTGACCATCTTGTGTCCGATCTTGCGCTCTTCAAGGAAGGCAATCATCTTCTCAATGGCATCGGCCTTGTTAAGTCCGTCCAAAAATCCGCTGTTGACGTGTACGCCGTCCTCGGTCCAGGCCTGCTTCTGGACATCGACCTCGGATTTGAGGACCTCGATGATGGGAAGGTTGAACTTCTTGGCAAAGTCCCAGTCGCGTGTGTCGTGTGCGGGAACGGCCATGATGGCACCGGTTCCGTAGGAGATCAGTACATAGTCTGCAATCCAGATCGGAATCTCCTTGCCGTTGACGGGGTTGATGGCATAGCTTCCGGAGAAGACGCCTGTTTTCTCCTTGGCAAGGTCTGTTCTGTCAAGATCGCTCTTTTTGGCAGCCTGTGCGATGTAGTCCTTTACTGCCTTCTCGTTGTCCTTTGTGGTGAGTTTACCAACAAGAGGATGCTCGGGAGATATGACCATGTATGTGGCGCCGAACAGGGTGTCGCATCTGGTTGTGAAGACCTCGAGCTTTCCGTCAGGGTCGTTTTCAAGGCCCTTGACCTGGAACAGAACAGAGGCTCCTTCGGATTTTCCGATCCAGTTGCGCTGCATGAGCTTAACTGATTCCGGCCAGTCCACAAGGTCCAGATCATCCAGAAGTCTCTGGGCGTAGGCTGTGATTTTCAGAACCCACTGGCGGATGTTCTTCTTCTCAACCTGAGCTCCGCAGCGGTCGCACTTTCCTTCCTTGACCTCTTCGTTGGCAAGACCTGTCTTGCAGTGCGGGCACCAGTTGATCGGAGCCTGGCTTTCATAGGCAAGGCCTTTTTCGTAAAGCTTCTCGAAGATCCACTGTGTCCAGTGATAGTACTTGGGATCGCATGTGGAAATCTCTCTGTCCCAGTCATAGCAGAAGCCCAGGCTCTTGATCTGGCGGCGGAAGGTGTTGATGTTCTTTTCCGTCGTGATTGCAGGATGGGTTCCTGTCTGGATGGCATAGTTTTCAGCAGGAAGGCCGAAGGAGTCGAATCCCATCGGGTGAAGGACGTTGAAACCGTTCATCCTGAGATATCTGCAGTAGATGTCGGTTGCCGTATAGCCTTCGGGATGTCCTACATGCAGGCCTGCTCCTGACGGATATGGGAACATGTCAAGGACGTAGGCCCTCTTCTCCTTGGGAAAGGAGGGGTCTTCTGTGACTGCAAAGGTCTTGTTCTCTGCCCAATACTTCTGCCATTTAGGCTCTGTTTCGCTGAAAGGATAACTGCTCATGGTTGAATATATTATTTAGATTGGCATTTTGCGTCAATTGAAGGGCACTTTTGGGTGTTGTGGTTTGCCTCTGTCGGGTATATTCTTTTCTTATGTTGCTCAGGCAGTATGCGGTACTCTTTTTCTACATCCTGGACATCTCTTTTTGTCTGATTTCAATCAAGCAGAAAAACTCAAGGCTCTATGCCCTGACAAAGCCGTTTCTGACGCCGCTTCTTTGCACCGTCTATTTTCTTTTCCTCCCTGTGGGAGTCATGGACCGCTGGTATCAGACCTTTGTGCTGTTTGCCCTTTCTTTCCACTGCCTTGGTGATGTTTTTCTTCTGTTTCCCAGAAACAAGAGCCGTCATATGTTCTACCTCGGGATGCTGAGCTTCTTCATCGGTCATATCTTTTACACGCTGTGGTTCATCAATGCCGATGTGGGACACTCGAAAAGGGGTGTGGTTCTGACTGTGATTCTGTGTCTTCTTCTGGAATACGGGCTTTTCAGACAGCTTGTTTTAGGGCCTCGTAAGTACGCACCGATTCTTGTACCTTATTCATTCGGCCTTTGCGCCATGGCCGTTGCCATTGCCTCCACTGCGGGAAACGGGTCTCCCGTCTATGCCACGCTGATAAGCTTTCTGGGAGTAGCTCTGTTTTACTTTTCGGATTTCTGCATCATGAGACGAATGGTCCGCCTTCCGCTTTTCGGTCAGATGACGGTGATGACCACCTACATTGCGGGGCAGAGTATGATTATTTTGGGAATGCTGCTGATGCAGATGTGAAAAACGCTACATCTGTGGTGAATCTAAGAATTATTAACTACACATAGT
>JAGBRG010000342.1 GCA_017632495.1 Spirochaetales bacterium | reverse complement strand
TGGGACTTCTCAATGAGTATAAATGCAGCATGGTGTTCGACTCACAGGACGAGTGCGTAAGCGCAATCGGTGCTGCTATGATGTGCCTTCACAATCTTTTCAGCGTACCCGATCTTGACTCTGCAGGTCAAAACTGGAGACTGAACTGGATTGAGACGATAGATACACTGCAGAAGCAGAAACAATAGGGGGTTTAACTTATGGGTAGCTATGCCAGCATGTTCTCATCCACCAGGATGATGACATCACACGGCGAGGAGAGAAGGGCCTATTGGGCATTTGTACTTCCCGCATTTCTGATCTACCTGTTCGTCATGGCGTTTCCGACGATCTTTGCCATATTCCTCAGCCTGACGAACTACAAAGGCGGCGCGTTGTTCGGGCCGAAGAGAAGACCTGTTTCGATTGTGGGTTTTCAGTACTACAAGCAGATGTTCGCCGACAAATACTTCTGGCTTGCTCTGAAGAACAACCTGTGGATTGTCATCATCTCCGTCTTCGGACAGATTCCGCTGGGATTCTTCATGGCCTATCTGATTTTCAGAGGCATGATCCGCGGCAAGGACTTCTTCCAGACCGTCATCTATCTTCCGTGCGTAATCTCCACGGTCGTCATCGGTCGTCTGTGGAAGGCCATCACCGCACCGAACGGAGTGCTGCCTGACATAATAAGGCTGTTCAATCCCACCTATGTTGCCGGAAACAGCGAGCACCCGATGATCGCTGTCCTTCTGGTCATTTTATGGATGTACACAGGAACATACCTTATCATCTTCCTTGCCAACCTCCAGAAGATCGATACCTCTGTAATCGAGGCTGCAAAGATCGACGGAGCTTCTGAGCTTCAGGCACTAAGGTACATCATCCTTCCTGCTCTTTCTGGCGTCATCGTCACAAGTGCAATTCTGGCTATCTCGGGATCTCTTAAGAGCTTCGATCTGATCTTCGTCATGACAAGCGGAGGTCCTGCCAAGCAGACCTACGTCCTTTCGATCTACATGTATGACACAGCATTCAAGGGAGCTCCGAACTATCCTCTTGCAAACGCAGTTTCCATTGTCATGTGTATCATAAGCTTCGCCCTGATCGGCATTACCAAGGCCGTTGAGAAGAAATTCGGAGGCCGCGAATGAGTTACATCAAAGACGACGTTTCCGCAAAGAGAAAAATCGGCATGGTTCTGACCTATGCTGTTCTGATTCTTTTCACCATTTTGGCAGTTGCCCCGCTTCTGTGGCTTGCAATCAACTCCTTCAAGACCAGCCAGGACTATCAGATGAACCGTCTGGGATTCCCAAGAAGATTATTCTGGCAGAACTATGTTCAGGCATGGCAGAGAGGACACTTCGGAATCTACATCATCAACAGCATCATCTACACGGCTGTGACTACAATCGCGATTCTGATTCTGTCCTTCATGAGCGGCTTTGCATTCTCAAAGATCAACAACAAGAACACAAAGTGGATCTACGGCTCCTATGTAATAGGAATTCTCATGACTCTTCAGAGCATCATGATTCCG
>JAGBRG010000341.1 GCA_017632495.1 Spirochaetales bacterium | reverse complement strand
CTTTCCGATTGTCATATGGCCGTGCTGTACGAATCTATGAAGTGAATCGGAAGCCTCATGGCCTGCGGCAATGGCATCGATAGCGAACTTAGGTCCTGTATAGACATCGCCTCCGACAAAGATGTCAGGCTCATCTGTCTGGTATGTGAGCTTGTCGGCAACAGGTCCGTTGCCTCTGCCGAACTCGACCTTGGTTCCCTTGAGCAGCTCGCCCCACTGAATCGACTGACCTATTGCAAAGATGACCTTGCTTGCAGGAAGCTCGATGGTCTGAGCCTCATCATACTGAGGAGAGAATCTCTTATTCTCGTCAAAGACCCTGGTGCACTTCTTGAATACGATGGAAGAGACCTTTCCGTCCTTTGTCTTGACTTCCTTCGGACCCCAGCCGAACTTGATTTCCACATTGTCCTCACGGGCCTCTTCGACCTCTACCTTTGTGGCGGGCATGATGTCCTCTGTCTCAAGACAGAGCATGGTGACCTTGGAGGCTCCGCTTCTTGCAGAGACTCTGGCTGCATCTATTGCAACGTTTCCGCCGCCGACTACAACGACCTGGTCATTGTCATAATGGAACTTTCCTGTATTGGCAATTCTCAGGAAGTCAACAGCTGTGGTAGTACCTTCGGCATCCTCGCCCGGGATTCCTGGAAGTCTTCCGCCCTGGCATCCGATAGCAACATAGAAGGCCTTGTAGCCCTGCTTGCGAAGCTGATCTATCGTGATGTCCTTTCCAACCTCGACTCCCGTTTTAATCTCAACGCCCATCTGGCGCATGACATCGATTTCAGCGTCAATGACATCCTTTTCAAGCTTGTATGAAGGAATTCCGTATGTCAGCATTCCGCCGGGAAGCTCGTTTTTCTCAAAGACCGTCGGATAGTAGCCCATCTGTGCAAGGTAGAATGCACATGAAAGACCTGCAGGACCTGCACCGATGATGGCGATCTTTTCCTTCCAGCGTCCTCTGTTGGAGGCAACGACAATATCAGGAACATAGCGGGTCTTGGCATTCAGATCCTGCTGTGCAATGAACTTTTTAACTGCATCGATAGAAACGGCGCGGTCGATTGTTCCTCTTGTACATGCATCCTCGCATCTTCTGTTACAGATTCTTCCGCAGACTGCCGGGAACGGGTTCTCTTTCTTTATCAGTGCAAGTGCTTCCTGATATTCACCTTGGGCGGCCTTCTTCAGATAACCCTGTACTGCAATGTGGGCAGGACAGGCCGTCTTACACGGCGATGTTCCGGTCTCATGGCAGTTGATGCGGTTCTTATCCCTGTAGTCTTCGTCCCACTTGTCCTTGCCCCACTTGCGTGCATCAGGCATTATCTGCTTAGGATACTTGACCTCAGATCCGTCTGCCTTGCAGAGCTTCTGACCAAGCTTAAGGGCTCCTGCCGGGCAGTACTCGACACACTGACCGCAGGCTACACACTTTGTCTTGTCCACGTGGGCTCTGTAAGCGCTTGCGGACATGTTGGGAGTATTGAACAGCTGGCTGGTTCTGAGGGCGTTACAGATTTTGACGTTGCAGTTGCAGATTGCAAAAATCTTGTTCTCGCCATCGATGTTCGTAACCTGGTGGACAAAGCCGTTGTCCTCGGCACGTTTTAGAATCTCCATGGCCTGCTCATAGGTGACATCGTATCCGCGTCCGGTCTCACGGCAGTAGTCTGCCATGTCTCCGACTCCGAGGCACCAGCCCTCGTAGTCATCGGCACAGCCCTCGTCCATCTTCTTGCGTCCGTAGCGGCATGAGCAGATCGAGGCCCCGATGTGGCCCTCATAGCGCTTGAGCCAGTATGAGATGTGCTCGATATCGATGCTTGTGTTCTCAAGACTGATGGCCTTCTCAACTGGGATGACATGCATTCCGATTCCGGCTCCTCCGGGCGGGACCATGGCGGTGATCTTCTCAAGCGGAAGGAACGTCATGCGCTCGAAGAACATGGCAAGCTCCGGATGTCTGTCCATCAGAGCCTTGTTCATGTTGGTGTACTCGGCAGAGCCAGGGACAAACAGAGGAACCCAGTAATATCTGTCTTCCTTGTTGTATGTGGTTCCGGGAATCGGGCCGTCCTTGGTATATCTGTCGCCGTAGTCATACTCGAGCATTCCTATTACGGCAAGCTTATTAATCAGCTCATCGGCCTTCTCTCCCATGTTGACCTTCTTGCCCATCTCGAGCACTGTGGCATAGGGATACTTTTTTCTTGTCTTCATCTGAAGAAGAAGATCAAGACATGCTTCGGACTCATCCTTGGGAAACTCATCCTCAAAGATACAGGCAAATCCCCAGTACTCCGGGTCTGTTGTCTTGATTCCCTTGATCTTTCCCGGGATTCTGTCGGTGACTCTTCTGACGAACTTCAGAAGTTTCGGATTCGGATTTTCATCGTGCATGTGCTTGGGCACGAACTTTGTGCTCATCTCCGGCATATCAGTTCTCCTTCCATTTCTTCACCTGGTCTTTCAGCCAGGCTACGAATTTATCGATTCCTTCTCCCGTCTTGGCGCAGATGGGAATCACCTGAGCCTTGGGGTTTCTCATGTGTATGTACTTTTCACAAAGTTCCAGATCAAAATCAAAGTAAGGCATGACATCGATCTTGTTGACCAGAACCAGGTCACAGATGCTGAACATCAGCGGATACTTCAGAGGCTTGTCATGGCCCTCAGGTACGGACAAAATCATGCAGTTCTTGCTGGATCCCGTATCAAACTCAGCCGGGCAGACCAGGTTTCCAACATTCTCCAAAATAGCAAGATCAACATCTTCCAGATTAAGATTATCAAGACCCTGCCTTGTCATCTCGGCATCAAGATGGCACATTCCGCCTGTGTGAAGCTGTATCGACTGAACCCCTGTTGCCTCCAAGATCTTCTTGGCATCAACATCGGAGTCAATGTCCGCCTCCATCACAGCTATTTTTAGCTGCCCCTTGAGCTCATTGATTGTCTTAATAAGCGTCGTTGTCTTTCCGCTTCCCGGAGATGACATGAGATTAAGAAGGAAAACGCCCTTCTTTTTCAGATCCTCGCGCAGTCTGTCGGCATCCCTGTCGTTATCCTCAAAGATGCTCTTTTTGATTTCTATAACCCGAATCTCGTCCATAACTTGTTAATTATATATGTTTATTAAACAAAACCGCAACCGAAAATCAGTCCACACGCGAGTTTTCTTCGTTTTGGACTGACAAAAGCAGTCCAAACGCGAATTTTCTTCATTTTGGACTGACAAAAGCAGTCCAAACGCGAATTATTTCGCTACAGACTGCTTTGACACCTGTTCTTGATATCCAGAAAGGACGGAAGGGCGTCTGCAAAGCCCTGGGGAAACGGCTGGTCACGTCTGAAATCAGGAATCCAGAGAATCTCGTTGTCAGACCGCTCCTGGACAAAGCCGTCAATGCCAAGTTCATCAACAAGATCCAAAAGCATGTTGTACTGCTCATCTGTCATCTTCTCAAAACCCGGATCGTTCTCTGGCGGGACGAACTGGACCATCAGAGACAGAAGCGAGCAGTCCTTCATGTTGTCCGCATACCATCTGAGAAACTCCACAGTCTGGTCGATGCATCCCGGAAACACCAGGTGGCGCACAAGTGTCCCCTTAAGACCGTTTTCAAGATCAGTATGAGGATGCCGCCTTTTCAGAAAGCGAGCTACAGGAACAATGGCGGAGGCATAGGAAGAAAGGCCGCAGAACTTGGAAGCCACATCAGAACTAAGTGTCTTGATATCAATCAGATAAAGGTCAATCAGAGGGTCGATGAGCCTCAGGGCCTCCACACTCTCATAGCCCGAGGAATTCCAGACAATCGGAAGGTTAAGACCGCGCTCTTTTGCATCCGTTATGGCATTTACGATAGACGGAATGAAATGCGTTCCCGTGACAAGGTTTATGGAAGCAGCCCCAAATGCCTGTAGATCCAGCATCAGATTAGCAAGTTCCTTATCCGAAAGAACAACCCCGTCCCAGAGACCCCGGCTTATCTGATAGTTCTGACAGTACTGGCAATGAAGAGGACAGCCGCAGAAGAAAATCATGCCCGATCCCTTTTTCCCTGTCACGGGAGGCTCCTCGCCCCTGTGAAGGCCTGACCATGCAATGCGGACAGAAGAGCCTTGAGCACAGCGGCCCAGCTGGTTTTTTGTTCTGTCCACGCGGCAATTGTTGGGGCACAGCTGACAGCAGCTGTAAGGCGAACTTTTTTTCTCTTCCATTCTATTGACCCTTGGGGGTAAATATATCATTTTTACTGTGATGAGCATATCGGATTTTTTCAGAAGACATTTCGGAAAAAAGAAGCCTCAAATCCAGGAACCTGAAACCATTCAGGCTCCCGAGCCAATACGTCCCAAAGAGCGCTTCATCCTGACTCTGGACGGTGGAGGAATGAGGGGCATCATTCCTGTTGTTCTTCTTCAGAAGCTTGAAAGCTGCATCCGCGACAATGACGGAACTGACGATATTGCCACATATTTTGACCTGATTTCAGGAACCTCAACAGGCGGTCTCATCTCACTTGCCCTGTCCTGTGAGTCGGCTCTGCCTCACGTAGAGCAGAACGGAAGCCGCCAGATAGACCTTGAGGCTCTTCTTAATAACTACATGACCATGGGAAAGGAGATTTTCCAGGCACAGTCATCCATCTTCGGTCTGAGGCAGTTCGTCTCTGACAAATATCATTCGTCCAACATCCAGAATCTCTGTCAGAGGTGGTTCGGAGCAAGGCTCATGGATAGTGCCAAGGTTCCTACGATGATCATGGCCTATGATCTTTCAAAGGGAAAACAGAAGATAATCACAAGCTATGCCGAGGACTCCGACTGTCCCGTCTGGGTCGCAGCCAGGGCCACAAGCGCAGCTCCGACATACTTTTCACCCATCGAATACAAGGGAGAGCTTCTGGTAGACGGAGGAGTCATTGCAAACAACCCCGCCCTCTATGCATATTTTGAGGCCAAGGCCCTCTATCCCGACTGCGAGAAGTTCCACATCCTTTCCGTCAGCACAGGCGGCAGCTACCATACCATGCGCATGGACAGCACCCGCGGTCTGATGAACTGGGCCGACCAGGTCTCACCGATGTACTCCACAGCCCAGAAAAGGACCACCGATTTTGTCATCAACCGCATAAGGGATGTGGACTACGTCCGCATCGATGACCCTCTTCCCAATCCTGTGAAGATGGACGAGACCAACCCGGTCTCGCTTCAGTACATCAAATCTCAGGCGCAGATCAGCGCTGCTTCAAATGCGGCAAAGCTAAATGAATTTGCAAGGCTGCTTGTAGAAAACATGGAGGCAAGGAAAAATGCATCCGAAACAGGAAGAGCTTGAAGAGCGCATGGCTCTTATGTGCCAGGCTCTGGACAATCATCTCGAAGACCTATACGGAGACCACTACGCTGTCCATCCGAACAGACTCAAGCGCGGCCAGGGTTCCAACCCCAGCTTTGACGGGCTTTTTTCCACATCCATGGCATTCACCCTGGGCTACGGTTCCAAATACGGACGCGGCTACGTTGTCAATGTCGAGGTCCGTACACTGGAAAAAGTCTCCCAGTATGACAGCGTCCACATCACATCATCTGCCTTCGCATTTTTAAAGAGCAAGCTGAAAGAGTACTTCCCGGACCACGAGCTTGATGTGGTCCAGGATGGCAACGTAATGAAGATAATTGGAGATTTTGGTTTAGGCGAGGTTTAATTATTGATTAAAGCAGAGGTCCTAAGTGCTAGGAGCCAGCGCACGACAGTGCTTTTTGCACGGCGTAAGCGCAGCGACGCCGCAATTAGGGCCTATGGTTTAATCAGAGTGACAGAGCACCGATGGCAGAGCCGATAATTGGGCTGTCGTCAATCTGGGTGATAACAGCTCTTCTTCCCTTTTCCGCAAGATAGGCATCAAGATACTCTGTGGTATAGCTCTTAAGGTATGCCGTGATGAGGAATGTGGTTCCGTCAGCATTGATCAGAACAGGATGGTCCTCGTCCTTGCCGTAATCGGTCTTCAGAACCGCGGAGGCAAGATTGGCCGCAGTGAGCTTGGCAGCACGGGATATGAAGGCTCCCATAATCTCCATCAGAACATCATAGTCCTCTTCGCTGTACTTGCAGCATCTGGCAAGAGAGCTCATCTCGTCCTCTTTGAGGAAAGCATTGAGCTCGATGGTGGAAAGGGATGTGTAGGCGGCATGGGCGTCGGCAAACTGCTGACTCAGAACACCCTCCGCTATGGCCTGCTTTATGACTTCGTTTGCAAGAGGCCCAAGATATGCTCCGCTTACCATCTTCTCAAAGCCGTAGAGCTCGGGATCCTTGGTAGAGGCCAGGAACTTGATATCAATATCGCCCAGATGGAAATTGAGACAGCCGGACTCGACATTGATGATCTGGTTTTCGGAAAGAAGGCCGCTTTCACGCACAGAGGCATCGAGCTTTGTGATGTTAGCTGTCTTTTCGATGTATGCGGTGTTGGTGCCGGTTCCAAGGATAAAGCCGATGCAGCCGTCGTAGTTTCCGCCGACGTTTTTGGCCTGAGCGGCTAAAAGGGTTGTGACGGTGTCGTTCATAATCATGACTTTCTTGGATGAGACATCGTGTCCCCTGCGGCCAAGTTCTGCAAGAATTTCCTTACCAAGGTGCTTTCCCAGAACCTCGGGGGCCTTGATTTCCTTGCTGAACATGCGGGGAATTCCGTCGTGGTCCGGAAGGATCTCGGCAGCATAAGAGAAGCAGAAACCGATTTTGTCGCTCTTGTCGATAAGCCTTTCAAGCTCGTCTGCGATGACAGAGAAGAACTCGGCTGCGCTTACTTCCTTCTCAGTTCCGGGCATGCGGATTTTTCTGAAGTCGCTGATTTTCGGCTTGAGGTCGTCCCCGAAAGTGACGATACATGTACGGAAGTTCGTGCCGCCTGCATCTATGACTATGACGCTTTCACCTGCCTTGGGTCTTGCATCGGGAGAGCAGAAGCTCGGAATCATGGGCAGGGAACTTGGCTTGCCTTTAAGTCCTGCTTCCATCTCTCTGAGAAAGAGACCGCACATTTCGTCCATATCGATCATGTCTGGGTTGAGACGATGAGCGTTGAGAAAATCCTCGACTTTTTTTATCATACCATCCTCCGAAGGCGGAGATCACATCAGAAACTCTCCGCCTAGATAAGCATAGCCGTTTATTGTGTAGGTGTCAGCAGATTTAACGAGGATAGTTCCGGATTTATCGATGGACATGTCAAAATCTCCGGAAAGAGAGATGGGTTCTGAGAGCTTTTTGCCATAGACCTTCATGTCAAGCGACATGTTTATGCTCTTTCCAAGGTCTTCTCTTGCGGACCAGATGTTCAGAATATCCTCCATGGTAGCACCCTCGGGGTACTTGAAGACAATGGATCCTGAAAGCAGAAAGTCACCCTGACGGTAGTCACGGGTGGTCATGGCAACATAGACAGTCGATACCATCGGGTTTTCCGTTGCTGTGTTCAGAACCGAAAGAAAAGACGAGAAGAACCTGTTATTTGAGTCAGAAGGAGACAGGGCGTTTACAAATTCAGAGGGGTCGGCCAAAAAGTAAGCGATTCTCTTGGGAAGATGGACATTCGGGTCCATAGAGACATTGCTGCAGGGAAGTTTGATTGTTGTGTCGGTGCATTCTGTGACAAGGGATGCGGAAACACAATCCAAAATAACCATCAGGGAGTTATTCACATCAACCGTTGATGGCGGATCTACAGGATTGTCCGCATAGAGAACATTTGTCAGAAGCAACAGTGATACCAACCCTACTATCGTAAAACGTCGTATCATGCAGAAGAAATTTTATTACCTTCAAGCTAGGTTTTCAAGTTTTTTTGTGGTAGATTTTCAATATGCGGAGCTTTAGTGAATCTTTCTTCTGGTATGATCTTGAGACGTTCGGTTTAAACCCCTCTTATGACAGAATTGCACAGTTCGCAGGTCAGAGAACGGATTTGGATCTCAACCCCATTGGCGACCCTGTGATTTTATACTGCAAACTGTCTGCGGATTACATCCCGGACCCCGCCGCATGCCTTGTCACCGGCATCACGCCCCAGGAGGTAAAAGCCAAAGGCCTTCCGGAAAGCGAGTTCATTGAAAAGATCAACAACCTCTTCTCCGTCCCGGGAACCTGCGTCTGCGGTTTCAACTCCCTGAGATTTGATGACGAGTTCATCAGAAACACCCTCTACAGGAACTTTCTGGACCCCTATCAGAGAGAATGGAAGAACGGAAACAGCCGCTGGGATATTCTGGATCTTGTTCGTGCCTGCCACGACTTCAGACCCGAAGGCATCAACTGGCCGGGTCCAAGCGAGAAAGGAAACCCCGTCTTCAAGCTCACCGAGATGACGGCAGCCAACAACATCGAGCAGATCGGAGCTCACGATGCCATGGTCGATGTCAATGCCACAATAGCCGTGGCAAGGCTGATAAAACGTGTACAGCCCCGTCTTTTCAACCATTATCTGGGTCTCAGAAGCAAAGTGGAGGCCAAAAACTACCTGAACCCTCAGGATACTCCAAAGCCGGTTCTACATACCTGCGCAGCCTTTACAAACCCCAAGGGATGCACATCGCTGATAGTTCCCATCACACCCCATGTGACAAATGAAAACTCCATTGTCTGCTTTGACCTGACCAAGGACATCGCACCGCTACTCAGCGCAAAGAGCGAGGATGTCTTCAAGGTAAACGGGGTCATCAAGGTCGCCGTGAACAAGGTTCCGTTCTTGGCAAGACCCAATGCACTTAAAAGCGCCGACTACCAGAGACTGGGAATTGACT
>JAGBRG010000340.1 GCA_017632495.1 Spirochaetales bacterium | reverse complement strand
TTCAAGGAAAACCCGCTTTGGAAAGACATTCTGTTTTTGATTCTGGGTGCGGCCGTAATCGCTGTAGGTGAAAAGCTTCTTGTGGACAACGGAAAGATCATCGCAGCAGGATTCGGAGTTCCGGAGTCTGTAATAGCACTGACATTCATCGCTCTGGGAACATCTCTTCCTGAGCTTGTTACTGCCATCACATCACTGGTCAAGGGTCATGCAGCCCTGTCTTTGGGAAACATCGTCGGAGCCAATTTATTCAATCTGGTTCTTGTCAGCGGAATGGCTATCACAATCCATCCGTTCAATGTCCCTGCGGACAAGCTTCTGGCCGGACGTAATGCATCGCTTGTTGTTGATATTCCTGTGATGCTGTTCGTCATGGCGTTCATGACAATTCCGGCTCTGTGCACAAAAAAGCTGAGAAGATATCAGGGCATAGTGCTTCTTCTGATATATGCCTGCTATGTGGCTTTCCAGTTCTTCTTCTGATTGATTCTTATTTAATCAGCATCGAAGCTGCATCGTCGTCTATGTACAGATACCACTCGGGATGGGTCTTGAGCAGTGTGGCAGGAACCATGTTGTTCACTTTCTGAGTGATCGTATCATAGACGGCCTTGGCCTTTACTGCGTGCGGAACAACCGAAACAATAGCTTTACAAGCCATAATCTGCTTAGGAAGCATTGATATTGCCTGTTTTGGGACATCGTCTTCTGTTTTAAACCAGCCTTCACCGACTTGTTGCATGCGGCACTTGTGATCCAGGTTCACAACCCTGTAGGCCTCGTTTGCATCAAAGTCCGCAGGTGGGTCGTTGAATGCGATGTGCCCGTTCTCTCCTATTCCGATCAGACCCAGGTCTATCTCGTCCTTTCTCAGTTCCCTGGTAAGTTCCTCTATGTTCTTTTTCACGTCGCCCTCGCCTATGACAAAGTGAGCTGCCTTGGGATGGACGATGTTGACGAACCTCTCCTTGAGGTATTTTCTGAATGATGCGATGTGGGTCTCGGGAAGATCCACGTATTCATCAAGGTGGAACATCTCTACCTTTGACCAGTCGACAGGCTGCTTCACAAGGGCTTCGAACATCTCGAACTGGCTTGCACCTGTTGAGAGTATGATTCTTGCATGGCCTTTCTTGTTTATTGCCGCATTGATGATTTCAGCTGCCTTGACTGCTGCCTTACGACCGTTCTCCACGGCTGTTGATGAAACACTGATATTGATATTCATGATATACCTCTCCGTTGGCAATAATAGCATATATCAGGCCGTAAGGACTAAACGTTAAGTAAAAAAAGTTGAGATTATCCTCAAATGTGGTAGAATTATTTGGTAAGCAATTCAAGGGAGGCTTAATTTATGAAGAAAACATTAGTAGTATTGCTGGTATTGGCAACTGTGTTCACAGCAGTGTTCGCACAGGGTGCCGCAGAAGCAAAAAGCGGAAAGATGGAGCTTGTTCTCCTCAGTGCAGGTAAGGAAGCCGAAAGCGAGAAGATTATTGAGGCTTTCAACAAGGAGTATCCGAACATCACAGTCACACACCTTGAGAAGGATTCAGGTGACGTTCTCACACTGGTTCAGCAGAAGTCTTCAGACTCTGACGTCGTTCTTCTGATCGCTCAGGACAGCCTTGTTCCGATGGAAGAGAACCTCTATTCATACAAGACAGCAAACGATGCAAAGTTCAGTGCTGATTACAAGGGCGCCAACAACAAGTGGTATGCATGTTCAATGCCGCTTCAGACATTCATGTACAACACAGACCTGCTCAAGGGCGATGACATTCCTAAGTCATGGTTCGACCTTGCAGATCCCAAGTACAAGGGCAAGATCGTTCTTACCAACCCGGCATCATCCGGAAGCGCATATGCACAGCTTTACATGATGTACAAGCTCACAGGCGACCTCAGCCTTGCTGAGAAGATTGCAAAGAACGGAACAGTCTATGTAACAGATTCCAAGAGCGGACCTCAGTCAGTCGCACGTGGAGAGTATGCACTTACAATGACCGGTGAGAGCAACGTCTCCGATGCTATCGGAAAAGGCAGCCCGGTTTCTTACCTCTATCCTGTTGAGGGAACCGGAAGAAGAATCGAGGGTGCAGGAATCATCGATGGCTGCAAGAACCTCGAGGCCGCAAAGATCTTCATGGATTGGTTCACCGGTAAGGGCGGTGCAGAGGCTATCAGAAGCTGCGGAAGAAGACCTGTTTCCACAGAAGTTCCGGGACCGGACTTCCTTCCTCCTCTCTCAGAGCTCCCGTTCTTCGAGTATGACGCAATCGAAGCCGGACAGCTTAAGAAGCAGCTTCGCAACGAATTCGCTGCATTCCTTTGATTTTTAATCTTTAATAATCAGGGCTGCCTATCTGAAGGTGGGCGGCCCTATCTTTTGTTTCAGACAAGTAAGGAGTAACCGAACTCATGAGCAAGAATGTACGTTATGAGAATGTAAACAAGATTTTCGGACTGGGAACCAAGAACGAGGTTCATGCCCTGAAGGACATTTCCTTTACAATCAACGAAGGAGAGCTGTTCTGTCTGCTCGGACCTTCCGGCTGCGGAAAGACTACCCTTCTGAGAAACACAGCAGGTCTTGATACCATCACATCCGGAAAGATGTACTACGGTGATGTTGATATCTCAACAATTCCGCCGTACAAAAGAAACATCGGTATGGTCTTCCAAAGCTACGCACTGTATCCGCATATGTCAATCTTCGAGAATGTTGCTTACGGTCTCAGAGTCAGAAAGGTTCCGAACGATGTCGTGACTAAAAAGGTCACAGAGGTCATGGAGCTTGTCGGACTTCAGGAAGAGCTCAAGAGAAACCCAAGCCCCACAGCCCTCTCAGGAGGACAGCAGCAGAGAGTCGCAATCGCACGTGCTTTGGTCTACGATCCTGATGTTCTTCTTCTGGACGAGCCCCTTGCAAACCTGGATGCGAAGCTTCGCCGTTACATGAGAGCAGAGATCAGAAGAATCCAGAAGGCTACGAACATCACGACAATCTTCGTAACCCATGACCAGGAAGAGGCCATGGCTGTCGGAGACAGACTAGCCGTTCTGAGAAAGGGTGTCGTTGAGCAGATCGGAACATCCGATGAGCTTTACAACCAGCCCAAGAATGCATTTGTAGCCAACTTCATCGGAAAGATGAACTTCTTCAACTCACACGTCATCTCTACCAATAAAGAGGAGACGGTTGTTGAAATCGATACAGCAGGAATCCGCGTTGCAATCAAGGCGGAAAAGAGACATGTCGAGCCAAATGTCGGAGACGAGGTTTTAATCGGAGGAAGACCCGAGTACCTTGCAGTTTCGGCAGAGTCATCCGAAAGCTCAATTCCGGGTCAGGTCAAAATCATCCAGCACCTGGGTTCTTTCATCCGCTATGAGGTTGATATCAATAAGAGCATATCCCCTGTCACACTGGAAATCGACATGGACAGCCTGCAGAAAGACATCCATGAGGGTGACATGGTCAACGTAACATTCGACGCTAGCAGGGTTGCCCTGTTCTCACCGGAGGGAAGAGAGCTATGAGCAAATACTCCATGACTGAGAATGGAGCGGAAACCAGCACGGTCAAGAAGTTCT
>JAGBRG010000004.1 GCA_017632495.1 Spirochaetales bacterium | reverse complement strand
TCAAAGATGAGTGAATTCTCATCATCTACTGCCTTCATGGACTATTCCATTCTTTCAGGCATCATAGGAACAGAAGAATCAAAGATTGCCGTCTATGTGTCAGGAAATCAGAAGGCCGTTGTCCAGAGCATCAGGAATCTGGACCCCAATGCCGATATAATCACATGGCAGGAATACAACAAGGCTCTTTATTCTGCGCTGATGCTTGAAAAGACTCTCATGTATGTGTTTCTTGCATTCATGTTCCTGATCATCTGCGTCAACCTGAAGAACTCAACCCGAAGGCTTCTTTCAAACAAGCAGAAAGAAGGTGCCATGCTAAGGGCCCTGGGCTGCAGCAGAAGATCTGTCAATGCAATCTTTCTTGGACAAGGTCTTGTGATATCGGTTCTGGGAGAGATATTAGGTGTCATTTTGGGGAAAATCCTCATTGCCAATCTTCAGAATGTACTAAAACTTGTTGATAATGTGGTCTATGCTGTCTCAGGAAGCAGAACCGTACTGACTCAGATTCCTTTCAATGCCAGTATCGGAGGCCTTGAGACTGCTATTGTCTGTCTATTCATATTCCTTCTGTCACTTCTGTTTACTTTAATCGGATGCAGAAGAATTTACAGATCCGAAATAATGGAGGTAATACTCAATGCATCCTATTGAGCTCATTTCCATAACAAAGAGATTCAGAACATCTGAAAAAGGTGAGGGCGAAATCACCATCCTCAATAACATCAACCTTGATGTTGTCTCCGGACAGTCCACCGCCATCATCGGAAAAAGCGGAAGCGGTAAAAGCACTCTGCTTCATATAGCAGGTGGCCTTGACAGCCCTTCGGAGGGAAAAGTCCTTTGTAAGGGAACTGATTTTGCATCTCTTGATGATAAACACAGATCGGCTCTCAGGAACCTTCATATCGGTTTTATCTTCCAGGCGAACCTTCTTTTAGAGGATTTTACGGCACTTGAGAACGTAATGGCTCCGGCACTGATAAGCGGAAAGAAGGAAAGCGAGTGCAAGGACAGGGCAGTTCAGCTTTTAAAAAGACTCGGTCTTGCAGACAGAATGACCCATGTTCCCGGAAAGCTTTCCGGAGGTGAGAAGCAGAGGGTTGCAATCTGCAGGGCTCTGATGAATGAACCCGAGGTCATTCTTGCCGACGAGCCCACAGGAGCTCTTGATGAGGAAAATGCCGACGAGGTTGAGAATCTTCTTCTGAATCTTGTAAAAGAAGAGGGAAGAAGTCTTCTTCTTGTGACACATAACCAGGATTTCGCCTATAAGTGCGATAACGTGTATCTTCTCAAGAACCACGGTCTGACCAAGGAGAAATAGACAGATGAATCCTTTTGTCAGGCTCTGGAGCATTAAGAGAATCACTCGACGCGGACGACTTACAAGCTGCCTCATTCTCATTGCGCTTGTAATGGCGCCTCTTGTCTGTGCTCTTATCTTCTCAGACAGCATGATGGAAGGAATCACAAGCAAGTACATCTATCTTTCTGACGGTCATGTTCAGATTAACGGCGAGCATCTTACCTCCATATCATCGATGATAGGTGAGGAAAATGAGAATCTTATGATCTACAGCGCAGATGAGGTCACAAGCGGCTTTGCCCTGATGTATTCGGCCACGGACACAAGCTCGGTGATGATCAAAGGTGTCTCTGATTCCTACTTCAATGAACTTAGGATGAAACAGATTACATTCGAAAGAAACACAGAGCCATCATCGTCCAGCATCAAGGGCATTGCCATAAGCCGAGCAACGGCCAGAAAGCTCAACGTAGGCCTTGGCGACAGAGTGGCTTTAATGATTGTTCCTGATGATGTGAATAAGGTTCTTCGTCCTGTTTTGGTAAGAATCGATGCAATCTTTTACAGCGGTTATGACCAGCTTGATGAGCTTTTGAGCTTCATAGACATAGACTACGCCAAAGAGCTTTATTCGGACATTTCTTCCACAACCATAGAGATTCTTGTCAAACCGGATTACATGGAGCGCATCAACGATGTCATCTATGCCTTTGGTCTTGAGCACAATATTTCCAGATGGAGTGACCACAACGTCTCAGTCTATGAGAATTTTGTCACAAGCCGTCAGATGATAATGATAATACTGATGCTCGTTGTGGTTGTTGCGGCTTTCTATACGGCATCGGTTGCCCAGCAGATGGTTCAGGATGACATTCAGGACATAGC
>JAGBRG010000339.1 GCA_017632495.1 Spirochaetales bacterium | reverse complement strand
GATAGGCTTTCGGAAGACGGCGGCAAGGAAAATGGCCATGGGAATGAACAGCACGTAGAACAGCGCCATAACAGGAGCTTCAATCATCGTAATTACAAGTGCAGCCGCGACATAAGTAAGAATTATTGTAATCTGGGTACCCAGAATACCAAAGGCGTTCTCAATGGACTCGACATTGTTGAGCATCTTGTTGGTGATGGCCCCTGTCTGGTTCTCCTTGTGGTATGTGATGGAGAGAATCTGAAGCTTTCTGACCATGACGTTGCGAAGGTCCTCGCCGATGGAGAAGCAGAGCTTCTTGAAAAAGCGGCTGTCCAGGAAGGAAAAAAGGATGTTCAGAAGCAGCGAGAAGATGCCGATTCCAACATTGAGAAAAAAAACAAGCAGCTTCTGAGCCATCATGCCTTCCGAGACAATGTCTATGATGTTGGCGCTGATGACCGGGATGACGACCATTGGTGCCGAGCGGATGACCTTGATGATGAAGGCAAGAAGGAATTGCCAAAAGCGCTGTTTTACAAAGAAGAACATGGTAGCGGATGCGGAAGGACTCTTGCCTTTGCAAAACGAATAAAAGTCCTCAAGCTCCTGCTCGTAGTCCCTCTTAGGCTTCAGAGCAACGTTTATTGTGATTATCAGCTTCTGCTTTTTCGGATCGTACTTGGTTCTGATTTTGTCTGCGTTTGATTCAAGGACCGTGTTTCTGATTATCTGCTCAATCTCTGAGTCATCATCCGATTGGACCTTTTCCTCTTCCATGATGTTCCTGTCGGCATGAAAGCTCAATCTGACTGAGACATCCCTGAGACTCTTTCTTACTTTCACAGTCACAGGCGTCTCTGCATCAAGCTTCTCAGTCAGCACGTAGGACAACTCATCAAAAAGCAGAGTGCAGAGATAGCGCGTCTTATTCTCAAGCGAGTACCTTGAAATCTGCTTCTCGATGTTCTCTGTGGCACCTGAAAGCTTGGCGACCGTGGTTTTCAGAATCATACGCGCTCCACTATTCCGAAATAAGCTTCCACCTGCTTGGGGTCTTTGATCTGGAAGGTCTCACGGACCGCTGCCAGAGGGTCCTTTACAGGTGGCTTGGTTTTTGAAGATTCGACTTTCTTCATCAGCTCATTGTAGTATGACTGCCCGTCCAGAGGAAGACTTACGGTCTCTCCCGTAAAGGCCGACATGTACATGGCATTTGAAAGCATCACGCTGGCAAGGCCTTCTTTTCCGTCATTCGAACCATCACCCTTGCCGAGGATTCTGTTTATCCACGCCTCGATGATGCCCTTGTGCTGGGCATTCTTTCCATCCGTGGGAATCTCGACTTCCGGCTCGACATCCATCTTCTCATATATACCACGAGGGCTTTGCTGCCACTTTGCCACGGGCATGCAGAACTTCTCCACAAAGACGCTGTTTCCCCTGATTCTTATGTTGGCCGCATCCAGATTCACCTCGAGTGTGTTCTGGCCGTTGGGCACGGATGTGGATGCATTGAAAGTCCCGATGCAGCCGTCCTTGTACTCCATTATGGCCGAAACCTCGTCCTCTACCTCTATGTCGTGGTGAGAGCCGAATCCCATGCGGCAGGTGACCTTGTCAGGCATGCCGAACATCCACTGCCACAGATCCACCTGATGAGGACACTGGTCCACGAGTGTTCCGCCATAAGAGCCCTTCCAGATTCCGCGCCAGTCAAAGCTGTCATAGTAGTAACGGCTTCTGAACCAGTTGTTTATGGTCCAGCTTATCCGCCTGACCTTTCCGTATTCTTCTGTTTCGATTATGCTCTTCAGTTTTCTGTAGGCGCAGTTGGTCCTCTGGTTGAACATGATCGAAAAGACCAGTTCCGGATGCTTTTCGGCTTCCCTATTCATCTGCTGGACCTGAAGGATATGAACACCAGCAGGTTTGTCGCACAGCACGTGGATGCCGTGCTTCAGGCACATGATCACATGTTCAGGATGCATGGGATGAGGCGTTGTTATGATGCAAGCGTCTATTTTTCCGCTGGAAAGCATGGCCTCTGCAGAATCAAAGCATTCAATTCCAGGCCCGATGTTGTCCTTAATCCACTGAAGCTTCTCAGGACAGGTATCAGCCACCGCTGTCAGACGGAACTTTGAAAAGAGGCGATGCTCGACATACATTCTCACATAATGCGAGCCCTGCTTTCCGAAACCTATCAAACCGACGCGAACATAGTCTTTCATACAAGGGATATTATAATGCAATTTTTACAAAAAAAATCTTTTTTGGAACGGCGGCAGGATAATACTGTCTTTAAACCGAAGGAATCAATGTTTGACAAAAACGTAATTTGTTGTATCATATAGATGAAGAGAGCTTGACCGGCATACGGTTGATGCCTCTGGTTTTAGTTAAGAAATAACCGCAAACCGATGGGCAAATCAGGTGCGGTTATTTTTATGTCTGAAGATCAACCCCAAGACTGTAAGAACAATCAGTCGGTGATGATGCGAAGCTGCTGGTCGGCGATGCGGATGTTGGCATCGGTATGATTGCCGCCGAACTCGCCGTCGAGGTTCCAGTCAATGCCCTTGCCGGATTTGTCGGTAATCTCGATCTGTGAGGCCTGGAAGGAAATCATGTGCTTTTTGTTGATTCTTCGTCCCACAAGGGCCATGGCGATGGAAATGACACCGAAGATGTTTTTTGGCTTCTTGATAAGAAGAATCTCCAGAAGGCCGTCGTTGAGCTTTGCCTTGTCATTTAAGACCTTAAAGCCTCCGACATAGTGTGAATTTGAGATGATGCCCGCAATGAACTCGCCTTCAAAGCATTCTTTATCGGTCTTTATGCGCAGATCGGATACAGGAAGCGGAAACAGATGGGCTGCGGCATTTGCGACGTAGGCAAGATAGCCGAAGGTTTTCTTCAGCTT
>JAGBRG010000338.1 GCA_017632495.1 Spirochaetales bacterium | reverse complement strand
GCTTCACAGACGAGCGCCTCAGAAAGAGCTCAATAGTTTAATAGTTTAATAGTCTAATACTTCAACAACATGACAAAAAATCAGGGAGCTGCTCTCCTTGGTGCAGCCCCCTGAAGTCATAGGAGTTGGTTCGTTTGGTATTATCGTTTCTTGCTGTTATTTGATTGTAAGTGTCACAGGCTCTGTCCAGGTGTTTCCGTCTTCATCGGTGACAACGATGGATGCCTTGACAACATCGCCTGAGTTACCCTTTGCCACGATGCTGAAGATTCCGCTCTTTTCCTCTCCTGCAGAGATTCCTCTTGTGTGAAGCTCGCCTGAAAGGTTCTTAAGGGCATCACCGCTTTCTGAAACAAGGTTCACAGAAAGGCGTCCTGTGTTGGCGCTTCCCTGGTTGTACAGGCAGAATGCAAGCTCTACTTCTCTTCCTGAAGGAACTCCGTCCTTGGTATGTCTGGCTCTGACGTCCTCGATAAGGACGCTTCTGTAATAAGCTCTGTAGACAGCAGACTGTCCGTCCTCAAGAGTGACAGTGCCCTCGACCTTGTTGCCGTCGGCATCGAACCATCCCAGGAACACGTATGAAGCATCAGGTGCAGCTGAAGCAGGAACTGTGACAGCAGGCCCTTCCAAAAGTGTTCTTGTTCCGGCCACGTGGTCGATAAACAAGGCACCCTTCTTGTAAACTGCGTACAGGGTCTGGTCCTCGTACGGCATTGTGATCTCTTCTCCGGCCTCATAAAGAACCTTTCCGTCCTCTGTTCCCCAGCCTGAGAAGATGCCACTGTCAGTGGAATGATTTCTCATGTGTGGGACTGTGACCTTGCTGCCAGGCTCTGAACTGATTTCGAACTGGTAGCTGAAATATGAGCCCTCGTCCTCAGAACCGCTGCTTGTTGTGAAATGAAGTGCCGGATGATAGTAGGCGCTGTTTTCATAAAGCCATGAAGAAAGCTCGGCCTTGGCGGTCTCGTCCTTTTCATTCTTGATGCGGTTCACAAGGACCTCGGTCTGCTCGGCGGTGATCTCGGGGTATGAGAGATTTCTCAGCATGCCCTTGGCGTCGAAGTAGTCCTCAACATTGCCCTCTTTGTAGGACTGGGCCATCTTCTCGTAGATTGCCTCATATTTGGCTTCATAATTATCAAGTTCTGACTGGAATGCATCCTTGATGGTCTGAAGTGAAGCAGTGGAAAGATCCACGGAGCCAAGCTCGACCTTCTTGGACACGGTTGCAACATCAGTGTTCTCCTTGGAACCCTGAGCAAAAACGCCGCTTACTGCGACTGTAAGTAAAAGCAAAGTGACAGCGATTGTCTTAAAGTGTTTCATGTCTTTCACCTCTCGAGCCCAATATACTCCAAGAAAGGGACGCAGGCGAATCAAATGAAGGTATTCAACACAATTCTTCACAAACGTCTTTGTTTCCCCGCGCGCACTAACTATAATAAAGGTATGAAAGTTTTAGCACACAGAGGCTTTTCGGGCGCCTACCCCGAAAACACAATGCTTGCCTTCAGAAAGGCAATAGAAGCCGGCGCCGACGGAATCGAGCTTGACATCCACTGCTCCTCCGACGGAAAACTTGTCATCATCCACGACGAAAACCTGGTCCGCACCACAGGCGTCCAGGCCCAAGTCTCCGATCTGAGTCTGAAAAAACTCACCTCGATCCGCGCATCCAAAACCTTTGACGACGCCTTTGACACCCCCATCCCCTCATTCGAGGAATTCTGCGACTTTGCCAAAGACCACCCCTTCATCACGAACGTAGAAATCAAGACCAACGCCACCTGGTATCAGGACATCGAACAAAAGGCCGTGGACATGGTCCGCGCATTCGGTCTTGAAGACAGAATCATCTTCTCATCCTTCAACTGGGTCTCCGTCCTAAGGGCCAAGCAGCTAGCCCCCGACATCCCGTGCGGTTTTCTGTATGAAAGCCAGCATGGAAAGCTCGCCTACCAGGCCAAGGACGCCGGTATCGAATACCTTCACCCTGACTTTGCCCTGCTCAGTGACTCCGTCGTGGCCGAGTGCCTAGAGTGCTCCGTAGGCCTCAATGTCTGGACCTGCAACACCGAGGACCGCGTCCGTCAGCTCATTGCTTGGAACGCAAACTCAGTCATCTCCAACTACCCCGACATGTGCCTGAGGCTCCTGGGACGATGACTTTGGGGAATTAATATGGACCATATCGATGCCCTGTTTGCCACCGCATCCCGGATGGCTTTATACAACAGAAGCTTCTCAATAGCCACAATCGTGGCAACTAGCGGCCGCACTCCCCGAAAAGACGGCCGCATGCTCATCCTGCCCGACGGAAGCACCTGCGGCACCGTCGGAGGCGGCCAGGCCGAACGCGATGTAATATCTTGTACCTTAGATGCCATGGCCGAAGGCAGAAGCCGCAGAGTCCAGATCAAAGTGAGGGATTGTGGAATGCTTGATGTTTATATCGATGTCCCGCTTCGCGGACGCAAAGCCGTAATCTTCGGAACCGGTCACATAGCAAAAGCCCTTTCCGAAGTTCTTTACAAGATAGGCTTTCAGATCACCTTCGTAGATTCCCTGGCCTCCGACCACGGCTTTGAGTGCCCTGCAGGTATGACCTTGGCACCGTCCTTACAAGGTGTGGAACTTGATTCCAAGACCGCTGTCATCATCTCAAATCCCGAAGACCGCGACAAAGTCATAGACACGCTTTTGGCCTCAGAGAGCCCCTACATCGGGGTTCTGTCCTCCAAATCCCGCCCTACGATTTCCAACAGCAGGATCTTTCAGCCCGTTGGCCTTGATATAGGAGCCGAGACCCCCGAGGAGATAGCCATAAGCATCGCCGCCCAGATTCTGAGCGTCATGAACGGAAAGAGCTGATAATTCTGTTCTCGACAGCTTGGCAAAATGTATTATTATAGAAGGGTAATCCATTAATAGGAGTTGGTATATGAAGAAAATTGTCATAGTTCTGATCGTAGCTCTGGTCGTAGTAGCCTCAGCTTCCGCATTCACTTTCAAATCAGTTGGTCTTGATGTCGGCTCGGGCCTCTTTGTCACAGGCGACATGGTCATCGATGAAGTCAGCAAGGACTTTGAAGTCTACGCAAGACTCGGCTACACGGGAAGATTCGGAATCGGAATCGGCGCCCAGTACAAAGTCGCAGATCTTGAGATGAAAAAGAACACACTGGCCGTCAAACCCGGCCTTCACATGGTATTCGATATCGGTAAGCCCTTCGTCTTCACCCTTCTCTTCGGCTGCGAGTTCTCATATGATGCAGGCAACCTCGAGGCCTTCCTCAGACCCGAATTAGGACTGGCCATCTTCAAGGGCGGAACCAGCTTTGCCTGGGCAGTCGAAGCCGGCGTGGCATATCTGCTCTAACAACAAATTTCAACACTATCTGTAAAACGGGTCCCTGCGGCCCGTTTTTTCTTGGCCTTCTTGTGCCTTCGGGCTTGCTGCCTCTCCTCCGCCAACAACCTTTAACACTTCGAGGCCCTCTGGGCTTTCTGGGCTTGACGGTGTGTCTGAGCTTGTTGTGGCGTCTGGGCTTTCTGGTGCGTCTGCGAGTGCCATTTTTGTTGTCAGCCCTGTTTTTCTGACCCTGCCATTTCAGGGTCTGACTATAAAAACAGAGAAATCCCTTGGATTTATAGCTTTTTTCAAGCATGAAAGCTATAAATCAGAGCCTGATGACCCATTTTTATAGTCAACGTACCTTGAAAATCTTCAAAATCGCTATAATTCCAGGCCATACAACGAGTTTTATAGTTTTTTGACTATAAAAACCCGAAATCCCGTCCGTTTTATAGTCAAACCGCTAAACAGCGATTGTGCGCAGGCTGTTCGCAGCCTGTGAAGTGGCCAGCAAGTGCATCATGAGCGGGTCCTCATGTCAATAAGCCGATGTGTAACCTGTGCATTGCGAACCTGCACAAGCCTAAAGGCCTAAGGTGCCAGGCTTCATGGCCGCGCCTGGCCTTGCATGTGCAGACAAGCGCACAGGTAACACACAGCTGATTGACAATCGGAATCAATACTATGATGTTTTCCTGATGTTGTTATCTTTTTTTATAAGAAAATGAAGAAAAAGATAAAAACTTATCTTTTTGATTAAATTTAAGATGAAAAAGATAAATCTTAGATATGTTCATCATATGTTCCGGTTAGCCAAAACTGTAACGGCTGTCCTGTATTGTCATCTTCCGTGGACAAATAGTAATTCAAAGTATTTGACACCACATATGATACCATTTACGATATAGAACCCAAGGAGAATAAAATGAACAGAACAATTGATTACTACATGAATCTTCCTTATAGAATTGAAATCATCCCTGACGAGGAAGGGGGTTTCACCATAATGTACCCGGAACTGCCGGGCTGTATTACAACGGCTGACTCATCTGAAAGAATCCTTCAGAACGCTACGGATGCGAAGAAAACATGGCTTGAAGCAGCAATAGAGGATGGAGTGGAAATCAGAGAACCTGCAGAAAGAAACCCGGAGGACTATTCGGGGCAGTTTAAGTTAAGAATTCCAAAGAGCCTTCATATGGCGCTCTCGCTCAATGCCAAAAGAGAAGGAATCAGCATGAATCAATATTGTATTTACCTTCTGTCAAAAGGCTGAAATACAAAGACCGTCGGGGATGCCGACGGCCTTTGGGATTATTAGCAATAATGATTATGAAACTACAACTTCAGTCCAGCCATCAGGGATTCCGCCATCCTGTCCTGAATGATGCCAGTTACTTCCCTCTTTTCTGGTGAAGGTGCCTCCTGGTGAAACAGATTCCAACCAGTATGTTGTGGCTTGAGGAGCCTGGATTCCTTCAAGG
>JAGBRG010000337.1 GCA_017632495.1 Spirochaetales bacterium | reverse complement strand
ATGGCAATAAGTATTATGCCTCCGAGAATAGAAGCCTTTGAGGAAAGCTTTGTCCCGAATTTCTTTCCTAAAACTAATCCGCCAAGGCAGATGAAGTAGGTGATGACTCCGATTATCAGAGCCGAAACCAGCGCCATGGATGTCGGGTATTCTTCTATAGTGAAGCCCACAGAAAGTGCATCGATTGAAGTTGCAATACCCTGTACAAGCAGCTTTCCAAAGCTCAGATTGGTTTTCTTCGCCTCTAGGGAATCATCCTGATTTCTGATTCCCTTTATCAGCATCTCGCCTCCGATATAGGTCAGAAGGGCCAGTGCAATCCATGGAATCAGTTTCTCAAATGATGTGAAAAGCTCGACAATCTTGTGGACGCAGAACCATCCTATCATCGGCATGACGAACTGAAAAAATGAGAATGTGCCTGCTATAAGGTTCATCCGTCCGATGCTCATTCTGCTCTCGTTAAGACCGTTTGCCACCGAGACGGAGAATGCGTCCATGGCAAGACCGATTCCGAGAAGAATGCTGTTCAGAAAGAAGATGAAGCTCCACTGCATTTCCAAGACACTATAATGCTAAAAGCATTCTGTGTTAATATGTCATCATGCAACTGACAGAAAGACAGCTCAGTCTGAAAGATACTCTTCCAAGCGGCCAATGTTTCAGATTTTCCGAACAGGACGGAATCTGGACAGTCAAAGCCGGAGTGGGGGAAAACCTCAGGATTCTTAGGGTATCTCAGTCTGATCTGAGTCCAATAACAGAAGACCCGTTCTGGGCTCGTTTCTTTGATCTGGATACTGATTATGAGAATCTTAAGGCGGAGTTCTCAAAGGTCTCGCCTTTGATGAAGAGAGCCTGCGACTATGCGCCGGGAATCAGAATCCTGAATCAGGACCCATGGGAGGCCCTGTGCAGTTTCGTTGTTTCGCAGAACAACAACATAAAGAGGATAATGGGAATCATTGACCGCATGTGCTCGTTCTACGGCAACGGCGCTTTTCCCACAGCAAAAGCTCTTGCTTCTGCCAGGGAAGATGACCTGAGAATGCTCGGTCTTGGCTTCCGTGCTCCGTACATAGTCAACACCGCAAGAGCCGTCTGCGAAGGTGAGATAGACCTTGAAAAGCTTAGGAGCATGGAAATCGAACAGGCCAGAGCAATTTTGATGAAGGTCAAGGGCATAGGGCCCAAGGTCGCCGACTGTGCACTGTTATTCGGTCTTCACAGACTGGATTGTTTTCCGATGGATGTGTGGATGAAGCGTGTGATGGCAACGTGCTTTCCGGGTCAGGACAAGAGTATTTTCGGCCCGTGCGCGGGAGTTGCCCAGCAGTATCTCTTCCACTTTGCCCGCACTAGCGGATATTTTGATGACAAGGAGTAACGAAATGGTTTTTGACACACTAAGCCAGCTTGAAATGTATATTCCGGTTCTTCCGGCTATCAGACTTATTGCAGACATCATGGATCATGATGATCTTTATGAGAAAGCTCCCGGAAGCTATAAGACCAAGGACCCCAAAGTCACATACAAGATTCTGGAGTACACCACATCATCTGCCGATAAACCTTTTGAGTACCACAAGGACCACAGTGACCTGATGGTTGTTCTCAAGGGTCAGGAGCTCATGAGCACAAGCTGGAGAGAGCTCAAAAGCCAGAGTGTCTCATACGACGAAAAGGGGGATGTAGGCTTTTTCAGTGCCGAGCCCATAAGCGTCCTTCAGGCCACCCAGGGCCGCTTTGCCATTTTCTTCCCCGGCGAGCCCCATAAGAGCGGTGTTGCCTCCGGCGAGCCCTGCCTTGTGAAGAAAGTGGTCTTCAAAGTCGAAGACTGATTCCTTTTGTGAAGAAAGATGTTGATTCTCTCTGTTTGATTCCTTGTCTGATTCTTTCGGATTATATTTGAGCCAAGAAGATTCGGAGGCTTTAATCATGAAGAAAGTTTCAACTATAAGTTTGGTTTGTGCGATTGTGCTTATCGTAGCTGCAATCGTTCTCAATGTATTCGGTTTTACCTACATCAACGGAATGCGCGTCGTAAGGCACGTGGGCTACGGCTACATGCAGATGTCTTACTACAACACTTCATCCATGACAGCAACCTGCCTTGGAATGATAATCGCAGGCGGCTTCCTTTTTGTCAGCGGCATCATGCTTTTGGAGCTGTCAATCAAGATAAGATGCAGATGCCATCATCATGACCACGGAGTCTGCCACAAGGAACTTGAGGCAAGACCCGAGGAAGCGGTAGTGGAAGAACAGTGCTGCAAGTCCCAGGAGAACACTGAAGAACAGAACCAGTAATCCAACTCCTTTTGGATCAGTTTCTTTTCCCTTTTTTGCTGCCGGATGGCTTCCTCCCTCCGGCAGCAACCTTTTACTTGCATAAAAAATGAAATTAGGATATAAACTTTAATGCATGCGGCAATAGCTCAGTTGGATAGAGCAACTGCCTT
>JAGBRG010000336.1 GCA_017632495.1 Spirochaetales bacterium | reverse complement strand
GATAAAGTTCCTTCTTATGCTGGATAGCGACGACCCGGAGCCCGAGCCCAACGCCAGCTGAAAAACCTTAATCTGTTACTCCCTTTTCCTTGAGGTAACTTACAACATCCCCTACTGTCTTGAAATCCACGGGGTCCGCAAAGTGGATTGCAAATGCATCCTCAAGCTCCATGGAGACAAGCATCAGTGCCAAAGAGTCCATCCCAAGGTCCTCCCTCAGGTTCGTCTTGTCGCTGACAGTCGAGATATCATAATCAGGGTTCACCTTATTGATGATGGCCTTAAGTTTCTCCATTATCATAGAAAATCTCCTCAGATGTCCTTTACGAACGATCTTCTTCTCTTATGCTGGATGGCTGTGAAATACTTCCACATGGACTGAACCGCGATGTTGTCCTCAAGGTTCAGGTTCGTCTCACAGTATACCACATCGGAGTTGTTCAGCATCTCAAGCATGCCTTCGATCATCACAGCGGGAACTCCGCGTGACTGATACTCGGGGCGCACGGCAACAAGGCCAAGGTCAATGACCTTGGGGTTCTTTATGGCGTTAAGAAGCCTGATCAGAGCCAGCGGGGTCAGACGGCCTCCGCTGTTTTTCAGGGCACGTCCGATTGCAGGAAAGCACAGTCCCACCGCCACTACACGTTCGTCCTTGTCGCAGATGATGATCAGGTACTTCTTGTTGATGATCAGCATGAACTGGTCAATCAGCTGCTCCTTCATCTCAGGGGTAAACGGAACGGTTCCGTAAAGCGATGCATAGCAATCGTCTATGCAGTTGAAAAAGCCGTCCTGATACTTGTTGAGATAGTCCTTTTTGCTCATGGTTGAGCTGTCCACGACATGAAGGCCGTTCATCTCAAGAGACCTCTTGGCAACACGTGACAGCATGTCGTTTTTGGTCTTGGGGGCATAGAGCTTGTACTCGACCCAGTCAACGTCCTTGGTAAAGCCTGCGTTTTCGATGAGCTTCTGGTAGTACGGGAAGTTGTACTGCTCCTCGTATGTGGAATACTCGTCAAAGCCGCTGATCAGAAGGCCCTCGCGCTCAAGGTCGCTGTAGCCCAGAGGTCCGCAGAACTGATTCATGCCGTAGCTTTTGGCCCATTTGATAACAGCATCAAACAGGGCATCTGCAACTTCCTGGTCATCGATGCAGTCAAAACGTGTGAAGCGCACGCGCTTTTCGTTGTGAAGCTCGTTGTACTGCCTCTGTATTATTCCCTGGATGCGGCCTGCAACCTGCTTGTCCTTGTAGGCAAGAAAGAAAATGTCGTCACAGGTGTTTCTGTAGACGTTATCTTCGGTGAAGGTCTTCATCTCGTCCGAATAAAGGGCCGGTGCATAGTACGGATTCTTCTTGTAAAGCTTGAGAGGAAAGTTTACGAACTGGTGTCTCTGGGCCTTTGTTATGACCTTCTTTACTTCTACCATCAGTCAAGAGCCTCGTCTTCTCTTCTGAGCGGAAGATAGCCGTAGCCTGCAAGCCACGGTCCGTTGTGGCATCCGCTTACAGGTGACATGATAACAGCCTCGTGGTTGCACTTGATGCCGTAGTCGCCCTCGATCTTCTCAAGCTCCTTGATAAGGGAGGGTCCTGTGTAGATGTGAAAGAGGATGTAGTCCTTGCTGTCTCTGTCCTTGATGATGTCGTTTTTCAGAATCTCGCAGGTCTTGGCAAGAGCCTTCTTCGGGGTTCTGACTGTGGTAAGCGAGGTGCACTCGCCTTCGTGCGTGAAGTGGACCACAGGACAGATGCTGAGCATCTTGCCCATGAAGGCCTTTCCGCCCTTAAGGCGTCCGTTGTAGATCAGGTAGTCAAGCTTTGCGTCAACTCCCAAGAACTCCTGGCGGGCCATCATCCATGCAATCTCCTTGAGAATCTGATCTGTGGAGATGCCCTGCTCTATCATCTGTGCTGCGCGAACAGCCAGAAGGCCTTCGCCGAAACATGTGATCTTGGAGTCTATGACATGAATCTTCATCTTGTCCTTGTACTCTTCTGCCACAAGGCGGATGAGGTTGTATGTTCCTCCAAGGTAGGAGCTGATTGCAATGACGATAAGCTCGTCATAACCGTCTTCATATGCCTTGTCAAAGTGGCTCTTGATCTCAGACGGGGTGGGCATTGCCGTCTTGGGAAGATTGTTCTTGGGATCTTCAAGCTTCTCAAGCTGGTTGTAAAAATCCACAGGATCCAGATCAAGACCCTCAAGATACTCCTTGCCCTGGAAAAGGACATGGATTCTGATTATATCAATGCCGTACTGTTTGTACCTTTCAGGTGCATACTCGATGCATCCTGTTGATGTGCACATTACGCCTCTTTTTCCCATATAATGCCTCCGTATCAAACGTAGATATTCTTATTGTGTGCCAGATTAACCAGCATCTTCACCGTGTTTCGAATCGATGCCTCGTTGGCAGCTCCGTGAGCCTTGATAACAGGCTTATCAACTCCTAAAACTATTCCGCCGCCCAGGGAGTTGAAGTCATAGGTTGCCATAAGGTACTGCACCACTTCCATAAGTTCAGGCTTCTGGTTCTTTTTTGAGTACTTCACTATGTCTGTGATTATGCGCCTTGCGATGCCCTCAGAGTTCTTAAGAACCTGATTTCCTGCAAAACCGTCGCAAACCAGGACATCGCAGTCGCCCGAAAGGGCATTGGTGCCTTCGATGTTTC